>JALOQK010000003.1 GCA_025453395.1 Candidatus Omnitrophota bacterium | reverse complement strand
TATCTCAAGCCCAGACAGAGCTTACCCAGGCCAAAGACCTGCTGGCTAAAAAAGAAACAGAGCTTTCTGAATCCAGATCAACCTTAGGCAGCCTAAATGAAAACCTCTCTTTAACCCAGAAAGAATTATCTCAAGCGCAAACAGAACTTAGCCAGACTAAAGGCCTCTTGGCTAAAAAAGAAACAGAGCTTTCTGAATCTAAATCAACCGCAGCTAAAACTAAAGATGAGTTATCCCTTGCTCATGATCAACTCGGGCAACTAAGTCAAAACATATCCAGGATTCAGGATAATCTTTCTGCAGTTGAGAGGACTCTACAACAGAAACAAAAAGAACTTGAGAGTATCTATTCTTCTGAAGGATACCGATTTTTATTACGGCCCATGTGGCTGTTTTTATGGAAAGCCAAGGAAGCCGTACGTTTTATTAAATACGCTTCTAGAGAATTAGTTTATCTTATTATTTTGGCTCCACTGTATTTAATGAATCTTTTTATCTTCATGATTCTGCTGATCGAAAGAACGCTCTGGGCGCCATTGATATTATTACGAAAGAATAATACCAGCAAACTTAACCAAAGTAGAATTTACAATAAAGATAAAAACATCACTATTGTTATCCCGAATTATAGTGGTTGTCATTATTTAAAGGAATGTCTTTCGTCAATATTCAAGATACGTGATTTCCAAGATAACAAACACGAAGTTTTAATTGTTGATGATGCCAGTTCTGACGATAGCGTAGCTTTTGTTAGGGAAAATTTTCCGCAAGTTACTTTAATCTGCAATAAGAAAAATCTTGGCTTTGGAGCAAGTTGCAACCTAGGAATAAAACAAGCAAGAAATAAAATAATAATTTTGCTTAATAACGACATTATTGTTTCTGATGATTTTCATAAACCCCTGATAGCGCATCTTGATAATGAAGACATCTTTTCGGTTTCGCCTCGGCTGTACGAATGGGACAGAAAAACATTTGCCACCGGCATGTATGTAGGAGATTTTCAACATGGGTATATTCACATTTGGAACGAACGCGACATTCATGGATATCCCGTGATAAATACTGCTCAACCAACAGTATTTGGTATCGGATGTGCGGTTTGCTTCAGAAAAAGTGATTTCTTGGCATTGGGAGGGCTTGATGAAATCTTTAAACCATACTGCTGGGAGGATATAGATCTATCCTACAGGGCATTAAAAAGAAACCTGCGCGTTGTTTATGAGCCTAAAAGCACAGTCTTCCATAAAGTCCACGGGACAATCGGGCCATTCAAACGTTCGATTGAGATAAAGAATGAGCTATTGTTTACCTGGAAGAATATCACCGATTTTAATATGACAATGCAGCATTTCTTATTCTTGCCCTTGTATTTCTTAAGAAGAAAGATGGAACGAAAACAGTTCTTAAGGGGATACTTGATGGCATTAAACTGGCTGCCATTAACTATCGCTCATCGGATGAAAGAAGAACAGCATATCTTACGCAATGATAAAGAAGTATTGTCTAAGCCGCTTGAGTTTTTTAATTACTCTATCAACATCAAGAATAAGCTTTTAACCAATAACCCGCAAAGCAACAAAACCCTTTTGTTAATTACCCCTTTCCTCCCGCTCCCGGTAAAGTCTGGCGGCCAGGTCAAGATGTTTACCTCGCTTAATAAACTTTCTGAAAAATATGATATTATTTTAATTTCTTTCATAAGGCATCTTGAAGAAAAACAATACCTGCCGGAATTAAATAAACTATGTAAACAGGTTCATACGGTTGTTTGTGATCCTACCTGGAAGAGCCGTTTTGATAAGATTTCCCTGCCTATATTTGTAAAATATTTTTATTCTAAGGAAATGGAAGAGACAATTAAGAATTGCCTGCAAGCTCATCCTATAGATTTAGTCCAGGTTGAATATGCCAATATGGCATATTATGCCCAGTCCATCTCTGGCATTCCAAAAATATTGGTAGAACACGATGCCAGTATTTATACCTTGAATAAATCATGTGAAAAACCGGCCTTTGGGAAGATCTTCCGGTTTCTTGACTGGATGAATTTTAAAAGATTCCAGAAAAATATTTACCGCTATTTTGATAAGATTATTGCCTTTACGGATGAAGACGCGAGGATTATCCAAAAAGCTACATCTGCTGATAAAATCAACATAATCCCAATAAGCATTGATGTTGATAATTACAAACCACATTCTGATTGCCCCAGGGACATCGATATTTTATTTATCGGACACATGTTGCATTATCCCAATATCGATGGGTTGCGATATTTTATTAAGAAGATACTCCCGCTTATTAAGGAAAATAACCCCAAATTTAAATTCAATATAATAGGCTCAGGCCTAAGAAAAGAAGAATTCGGCATTAAAGACAATGAGAATATTTCTGTAACAGGAGAGGTTGGGGATGTGAAAGAATATCTCGCAAGGGCAAAAATTTTGGTAGTACCTATCCGTTTAGGCTCTGGGATAAAAGTCAAAATACTTGAAGCCATGGCTGCGGGAGTCCCGGTTGTCGCTACAGAAGAAGCGGCTAGTGGGTTAAAAGCTGTTAACGGGAAAGATCTCTATATCGCCTCATCAAGAGAAGACTTCGCAAATAAGGTTTTGGATCTTTTACAGGATAAAACTAAAAGGAACACAATGGCAAGCAATGCCAAAAAGGTAATTAAAGATTATTACGATGTGAATAAAACTTTTGAACAAGAAGAATTGTTGCGCAGAAGGCTAATGTTATCAACCATGGAACCTGAAGAAGAACCAATTGATGAAAATATTAATATCCCTTCAGCAGGATTAGCTGCGGGCTGGGACTTCCCCTTTAAATGTAATTATAAATGCCCCTATTGTCTTAACAATAGTTACAGTGACCCTGCCTATGACTTATCTGGAAAGCTAATAGTTAGTTTCCAGGAATGGGTAAGCTTCTGGAGAAGAATGTATCAGAAATACGGTGAGATTAAAATAGTTATTGCCGGAGGGGAACCAACTGTCTACCCTGCCTTCTTTGAATTAATGAAAAAAATTACTTTATGGCACCGCGTGGAGATATGCACTAATTTATCATTTGATATAAGAAAGGTCGTTAACATCTTCTCCCCCCAGAGATTAGCATTACATCCATCTTTCCATCCTCATTGCGCAGATTTAGATGAATATCTTAAGAAAATGCGCGCTTTAATAGATAACGGATGGGTTATTGAGCCAATAATAGTGGCTTATCCTCCACTATTAGATAAGTTAGCTTATTTCCAGAAAAGATTTCTTGAGATAGGCACTGGTGTATGCATCCTTCCATTTATGGGAGAATATCAATCCCGAACATACCCCAAGGAATACACCACTGCCGAAAAAGATTTAATTTCTTTGTTAATTAAAGATCACTCTAATGATTATTATTTAAATAATATAAGCCCTAGAGGTAAATTATGCAGAGCGGGTATGGCATATTTCCGAGTTTCTCCTGATGGCTCAATTTTTAGATGCGCTAGTGACGAAACTAGAATTGGCAACGTCAAAGATAAAGAATTTGGATGTCTTGATAAAGCTATGCCCTGCACATTAGATTTTTGCAAATGCAGTATCGAATTCATATATTTGGAGGAAAATATCGTAAGATGAAGCCTGTTTTAGAGAAAATCTCCTTAATAATACTGGGGCTTGTACTGTCGACAGCATTAATCGAAGCGGGCTTACGAACAGCTGGCTTTGTGTTTATCAGTATTCAAAAATATAGGAATTACTGTTCTATAAAGAACACTGGTGCTTATCGTATCATGTGCATCGGAGAATCAACAACAGCGGGAGAATATCCTTCTTTTCTTGAAAGAATACTAAACCAAAATAAATTCGGCATTAAATTTAGCGTGGTAGATTGTGGGTTACCCGGAATTGGCACATCGCATTTACTTTTAAATGTTGAGCAAAATATAAAACAGTATAGACCGGATATGGTAATCGCAATGATGGGGATTAATGACAGGATGGACAATGGCCAAATAGCTTATATCCCCGTGGAACTATTAAATACTTCGGTTAAAAAACCATTTTTGACTTCCTTGAGGATATATAAAGCAGGGGTTTATCTTTGGCTAAATATCAATCGAATTTTACAAGAAATACAAACCGCTGATAAAAAATATTCTTCGAATTCTACAAATAATTCTTACCCTGTAAATAATTCTTTGGAGCTCTCAGAACAATGCGCTAATCTTGGACACCTATATAATTCCCTTGGAAAACGCGCCGAAGCAGAAATAGAGTTAAAGAAAGCAATCGTTTTGAACCCTAGAGGCAGGGCTTACGGATATCTGATCTGGCTTTATTATTACCAGCAGCGTTTTACTGATATGAACCAAGCATTTGAGGAAGCAATAAAAGTAAACCCATCCAATTATGATGCATATTTCTGGATGGGCCTTGTCAAACAATGCCTTGGCGAATATGCCTTGGCTGAAGAATTTTTTAAAAAGGCCAATGAGCTCGACCCCTATAATGATAGACCATATCTTGAACTTTATCCAATCTACCTGAAACAAAATGAATATGAAAAGGCGGAAAAACTTTTGCAAAAAGCAATTCAATTTAATATAAGGACAGCGAAGATTTATGGAGCGCTTTCTTCGCTTTACCGCGCTCAAGGTAATTATTATTTGAGCGATTTCCTTACAGCAAAGGCCGTAAAAGCTTATTACGCAGCTGAAACAATCAATAATTACCATAGGCTGTGGCAGATCTTGAAAGAACAGGGTACGCGCCTAGTCTGCGTGCAGTATCCTATGCGTAGCGTATTGCCGCTCAAACAGATATTCCCCAATCCGGAGGGAATTATATTTGTTGATAATGAAGCCGTGTTTAAAAACGCTGTGGATAAGGAAAATTACCAGGCCTATTTTAGGGATATGTTCGGAGGCGATTTCGGACACTGCACTGCTAAAGGTAACCAGCTTTTAGCAGAAAATATAGCCAGAGTAATTACCAAAGAAATTTTTGATAAGTAAAACTTCATGCCCAATAAATTACGCGTTGCCTTATTCTCGCCTTATCTACCTTCTCTTGATAGCGCTGCTTTCCCTAGGAAAGTTTATGATTACATAAGGCTACTTTCTTGCCGCGGGCATCTTATATATCTTTTCTCATTTTGCAGCCAAGATGATAGAGAAAAAATAGATAAAATTAGCCCTTTTTGCAAAAGCTTGAAGCTAGAGTTCTTAAAAGATTATTCGCGCTACCCGCATACCTGCAGAGCATTTAAGCAAGAAATTGCTTCACTGTGTAAAAATGAGGATATCGATATTATCCAGTGCGAACAGTCTTATATGAATAGATATATACCAAAATACATTAGAGCGCCTCGTATTTTAGTAGAGCATGAAATACTATCGGAATCTTTTTTGCAAAAGGCTGTACTTAAAAATAACTTTTTTCATAAGATTATTTTATATTCCAGAAGCATAAAGAAATATCTTGAAGAAAAAAGGTGGTACGCTAAATTCAATGCGATTGTCGTATTTTCAAATCAGGATAGAAATATCATTCGCACGCGGTATGGCAGGGAAAATATCAAAATTATCCCCTTGGGGATAGATCTAAATGCTTACCAAACAAAACACATAACAAATACGCGATATGACCTGCTTTGTGTCGGAAATTTCTTACATTCACCAAATGTAGATGCGATATTATATTTCTGTAAAAAAATACTGCCTTTAGTCAAGAAAAACCTGCCAAGTGTTTCTCTTGTAATCACGGGCTGCAACCCTGCTGAAAGTATAATACGCTTGGCCAAAGAGAATACAAATATAACTGTATCTGGATACATAGAAAACCTCGCGGGGACCTACTCGGAAGCAAAAATTTTTATCGCTCCTATTCGTTATGGCACGGGGATGCGCTATAAAATTATTGAGGCAATGGCATTAGGAGTCCCCGTGGTATCGACTTCAGTTGGAGCCAGGGGTTTTCATCCTGATGAACTTAAAATCGCTGATAATCCAAAAGAATTTGCCAATGCCGTGGTAGAATTATTAAAGAATCCCGATGAATGTAACAGGATGGCAAAAAAAGGCCGCGCCGCGGTCGAACAATATTATTCCTGGGATAAGCTTCTGGATCAATACGAGGCTATTTATGATGATTTAGCCATGAAACCCAAATAAAATGAATTTAATCTCAATAATTATCCCTGCCCATAACTGCAGTAACCAAATACGTAAATGTCTTAATTCTGTTCTTAAGCAAGACGAAGAAAATTATGAAATAATTATTGTGGACAATGGCTCTAAAGATCAAACCCCAGTAATCCTTAAGAAAGAATACCCGCAAATCCTATTAATAGAAAACCCTGATAATTACGGTTTTTCCAAAGCATTAAATCAGGGCATAAATAAAGCAACTGGCAAATATGTCTTATGCTTGAATGATGATGTTATCTTGAAAGATAAATTTCTATCAAGCCTTCAGAGCGCCATAGAAACATCTGACGATATCGCAGCAATACAGCCAAAAGTACTTAAAAAAGATGAGAAAACCATAGATACTACCGGGATAGCCTTGACTTTTTTACGCAGATTCTACGATATCGGCTCAGGTAAATTAGATAACGCTGAATTTAACAAACAAAGGTATATTTTTGGAGCATGCGCCGCAGCAGTTCTATATAGAAAGGATGCCTTGGAATCGGTAAAATATAAAGATGAATACTTTGATGAAGATTTTTTTTGCATAGCTGAAGATGTAGATATAAGCTGGCGATTGCAAAGAAAAGGCTGGCGGACGTTATTTTACCCTGATGCCGTATGCACGCATCTTGGAGGAATCTCACGAAGCAATAATAAAGATACCGTTTATCTAAGCTTGCGCAACAGATATCTGATGATTCTGAAAAATGAATCCCCCGAAGGCCTGATAAGATTTCTGGGAGTGTTTTTTCTTTACGACATCTGGAGGGATCTTTACCGTCTGATATACAGCCCAAAGCTCTTCCTGAAAAGCATGGCTCAAACCGCAAATTTAATCCCGAAAATGCTTAAGAAACGCGCGCTATAGCGCGTATCGCGCCAATGAATTATTATACGCGTTCCGCATGGGCCCTGCAAAAATCCATGAATTCCTTCACGTTCTTGCTGCGATCAGGCCCGATGATAAACGAATAGGAGCTGGCTTGAGAGAGGATTTTACAGCTATTTTTAAGCCGTGAAAGAATAACGCCGCTTTTCTTAAGCGCCTCCCAGAGCCCCCTCTGAAACAAAAACTCAACACCCTGGTACAGGCCCAATCCGACTACTGAATTCTGCACCAACTGCTTAAACGCATAATATTTGGATATCTTCTTGATCCCGGACTGATTGCCTAAACATCTTACCCCGCAAAGAATATGCCGCAGGACAACCGGCTCCTTGGCGATTTTATCTTTGAAAAAATCCACATCTATCACATACTTTGACCCAAACTCCATTCTATTGATAAGATGCATTTGCCCTTCAGGGATATCGCGAGGCTTATTTTCATGCGAAACACCGATCCTAAGAGGAAACGCCAACATCCTGCCGGATGCGTCTATAAGCGGGGAATCTTCTGATAAAAGCCTAACGGATTGATTCTTAATAATATCCAATAAAAAAGTAGTTTTTCCGCCACCGCTTGGCAAAAGGATCAAAACACCCTGATTATTTACCGCAAGGCCTAAGCCGTGCACCCGATGAATATTTCTTGAATCAAGGTTCTCTCCCACAAGCGACATAATAGACAAAAAAACGATCTCGTGCCTTAAATGTTCATCCGCGCAAAAAACCTGATAAACATCTCTATCCTGATTAATAATCATTAACCCCTTGCCGAAATAATCAAGAAAAGAAACTCCTTCTTGTTTGTAACAGATATTGCGGGGAGTGTATAGATGCGCCGTAACGCAAGGAAGCTTGCTGTAATCAGGGGCATAGTTAAAAACCTCAAAAAATACCTCAGGGAATGCTTCTTGATTTAAGAAGAATGAATAGTCTCTTTGAATCTTCTGCAGGGTCTGCATATCCTGGCACTTGACCTGGATTACAAATCCATAAAAAGAGAACTTGGCACTATAAAACTGAATTGTGTCCGGTAAGTCTAATCCGAAACGCATTAACCCTGCCCCGGTTATTGATTTTTGCATATTTTTTTGCGCAGCAAGAAAGCGGTAAACCCGCAGACAATGCCACAAGCCATTACTATATTATCAAGGAAAGTAACAAAAAATGCAAGAACTCCAAAAAGAAATCCTCTTTCTTTAATAAGAAACGCGAGAAAATTAACGTTAAGAAGGAGCCACCCCACAGTTAAAAATAATACAACTAAATAATTTAAATTCCCCGATAGGCTTAAGATGCCTGATAGAATAATTACGGGGGCTAACAACGTGCTTATCAGCTGTTCCTTTGGCGAATGAGCAAAGCCTGTTTTGTTCCTGCCTAGCTGCTTCCAGCCTTGATATTTAAGGAAAATCTTGCCCCAATCAAAAGGAATTTGAAAGTCATTTTTAATAAATGAAAACCAGTTATATCTTTTTAGATGGACGACTTCCAGGGTCTTTATAAAACCAATTTGTTTGCCCCAAGCCAAAAGCTTTTGCCCCAAAGCAGTATCGTCAGCTGTCATATCGTCACAACCATATAGCAAGGCATCTTCGCGCCGAAAAGCATGTATTGAACCATACAAAAAAGTTACTTTTTCAGGCAGCTTGTTGAATATATAATGCATATAGAGATTCTTATACTGGCTGAAAAACCCAGGGTGAGGATGTTCTTTTGAAAGAAGCCCGTTCACGGCAGAAACATCAGGATGTTTAATAAAATAATCCGCGATCCGCGCAATGGTATCTGGCCTTATAACGACATCCGAGTCTATGTTAACGATTATCTGGCCCGCCGAAGCCATTATCCCGCGATTACGCGCCTGGCTTCTTCCTAAATGTTCGGTAAGCCGCATAACCATATCCGCATATTTTGAGGCGATTGGACAGCTATCATCAGAGCTTGCATCATCAACAACAATAAGCTCATAATCTTTGTATGTAGACTGCCTCACCGACACAAGACACTGTTCTATTGTTTCCTGGCTGTTATAACTGGGAATAATCACTGAAACATACGCCATATTTATACTCACTTTAATCTGTTATTTAATAATGGCTCTGCGCGCTGGTGGGCTACCTCGCAGAAATACTCAACCGGCGTATCCAGTTTGCCGGTTTCAAGATAAGCATGCGCCGGGCACCAGAGACAAAGATTGACAAGTTCACACTTACGGCATTTCTCAAGAAACTCCGGGTTATTTGAACGCATATCCCGCACTTTAAGCGCGAATTTATTGTAAGCCTGCTCCAAAGATCCTTTTTTTAAGTCATACATACAATCGGGATGATTAAGTGAAGAGCATAATTTAAAATACCCGTCAAAACTGACATAAAAACTCCCATTGCCGCTTCCGCAGTGAAAAAGATGGTTGCATCCGGTATGGGATAATTCCGGGATAATAAATTTATCGCAGCTTTTTTGTAATGCCTGCGAGCGCTCGGAGTCCGCTTTCTCAATTGCTACGATTTCTGCTGGTAACAAGCGTTCAGATTTAATTTCTTCGTTCCTTTTTTGATTCCTGTCGAAACGAAGATGCAATAACGGATCAAAACGAAAATAATCTTTGGTTTTCTGGCGGCAGAATCGCGCGATTTGCGGCAGCTGTTTAACATTTGAACGAAGCGCCATGGCCTTAAGCCGCACTGGTATTTTATTTTTCAATAAAGAATCCAGCCCCCGCCTAAAAGCTTTAAAAGACCCCGGGATCCTAGTAACGCGCTCATACACCTCTTTAGTAACCCCATAAACAGTAACCTCAATATCTCTGGGAGGATATTTCTTGAAGAAATCTATATGCTTCTCATTGATTAAAGTGGCATTGGTAAAAACCGAGACCAAAAGCCCTTTTTTCTTTATGTACAAATAAATATCAAAGAAATCTTTTCTTAAAAAAGGCTCTCCTCCGGTAATAAGGCACCAAAGGGCACCTAAATCCGCGGCTTGGTCAATTATATGTTTTATTTGTACAAGGGTAAGTTCGCGCGATTTTGCCTTGCTGTCTTGACAAGATAAATTTACATAGCAATGCCTGCAATTGTTGTTACAGCGGGCAGTGATTTCCAGATCAAAAGAAACCAGTTTTCTATCTGCGTCCTTAAACTTATCCCAAAGCTTAAATTTAGGCAAAGGAATTTTGGAAATAAATTTATCTTTCATAGAATTAAATCTTTGATCCAATTTCTTTTTTCATTATCAGGCGCTCAACAGGCTCTTTATTTTTAAAGAAAACTTCTTTTTGCGTTGATATTTCTCTAAACCCCAAGTTCTTTAAAATCTTTTTCTCTAAATTCATGCCTTTAAGAACGCTTACGGATATCCCTGTTGCGCCAGCCTGCTTAAACAAATCATCCGCTTCTCGCAAAAGCTTTTCTTCTAAGTTAGTCCTTCTGTATCTAAGCCTTAACTTATATTCATAAAGCCACCAGCCGGAAAACGGGCAATCTTTAGGTTTAAAAACAAATGATAAATAACCTGCCGGCTTTGAATTTATCTCTAACGCAATCGTCCACTTCGAAACAGGAAACTCTCCGCTTAAAGATTCCAAAAGTTCCGTTTTAGAGAATTCCTTATAAAATTTGCTGTTTGCTTTAGGGCTAATGGGCGCCTGCAAAGAAAATTGGACTTCTTTGCTTGACTTTATGAATAAAAACCTGGCAAACCAGCGGTAAGCTTTATACTGTTGTATATAACTGATAAAATCAATTATTTTACGCCACAGATATTGCTTAAAGTAATAATGCTTAAGGTAAAGATTAAAGAAAAACCGTTTTACAAAAGGGTAATCTTTTTTTACAGTATTTAAAGTTTCCCCTCGCCTTTGAATGCGGCTAACTATTCCTAAAATATCCTGTTCAAAACTGGCTCCGTCATTTCCGGAATAAGCGGTATCCGGACGGGTAATAATATAATCTTGGCCCTCGTTATTTCCTTTGGCAATCGTGCGATGAGCAAATAATCGGCCTGCCTTACGGTAAACCGCGATATCTCCAACTCTAATTTCGCTTACGCTTTTGGGCTCAATGTGTAAAATATCTTTCGGCCGAATGCAAGGATACATGCAGGCCCCTTCAGGAGAAAATTTAACCATCTTCTTTTCTACAAATAATCTGCCTAATTCAAACATTTGTAGAACTAAACCAGTTTCCCACGGATTATTTGGATAGGAAGACGAAGAAATGATATTTTTCTTATCTATATCGTCGCAAACAGGAGCATATTGATAAATCTGTGCGCAGAATTCCTGGTAGCAAAAGTTTTTACAAGCCACTTCATTAAGCCTCAACCAACATTTTTTTCTTTAACAACTCACTCGTTATTCCTAAAATATCTTTTTCTATTTCTTCAAGAGGGGCATCAAATTCTTTAACAAGTTCATTTATTATGCTTTTTAAGGTCTTTTTACCGTCTAATTTATCCCAGACAGCCTTTCCGGTCTCATTGAGCGTAAATATTGCGTCTTCTTCATCCCCTACTCCGCTGGTTATGGGGATAATTATGAATTCTCCCTGCACCTGGCGCGCCACCACATCTTCGGATGGTTTGTAGCTTTTATCAAAGCTTACGCTTATTTTCATTATTTCCTCCTGTTAATTCGAGCTAGAATTACCACACAATCCCTAAGGATTGATTAAGAGCCAATATTTAAGCTGCATTTCGGACAACCAGAAGCATTTGTCTCGCATCCACACTGGCCAATATCTGGGCCTGCACCACCTACCTTACAGACAAATAATACCTTTTCATTATTACAACCTCTGACTAATACTGTCAACTTCGGCTTCGCCCATTTCTTTTGCTTCATTTTTTACCTCCCGCTAAATCTATCAATCCTCTCTTGCCAGTCAGCAACTTCCCAAGCTTTCTCATTTTCTTTTATCAACCCTAAAAATTCAGCCTGCGCGTGGGCAACTTCGCAAAGATATTCCACTGGCGTATCCAGCGTGCCATGCTCAGCCCAGGATTTTGCCGGACATTGTTCACACAAACCTTTTAAAAAACATTTCGCACAGCGATTTAAATAATCAGAATTGGTTGCTTTTATTTCCCTTAACTTGGGGAAGAAATTCTCTAATGCATCTTTCAAAGAGCCCTTCCTTAAATCATAAACGTAATCCGGGTGCCTTAATAACATGCAGGGCTGAAAATTTCCGTAAGCATCCACGCAGCCTCCGCCTTTACCAGAACCGCAAGAAAAAAGTTTATCTGCGGGAGGCCGGATAAATTTTGCGCAAAACTCTTTCATTTCTTTTATGTATTTACCTTTTCTACGGTTAAGAATTTTTAACCCGGCTTCGGGGCTTACTCTTAGATTTTTTATTAATTTATTCTTCATGCCATCACGCCGGCAGCGCAAATCAAAAAACATAGAATATGACGGCGGCCTATCCATCCAAGGAATTTTCGCTGCCCAAGCTTCAAATTCATCTATTTCGCCTTTATTATACGGCAAGAGCGCGCCTTTGACCATAAAAGGTATTTTTTTCTCTAATAATAAGCGGATCCCGCGCCATGCCGCTTCAAATGAGCCTAGAACGCGCGTTACTGCCTCATAAGATTGCTTTTTCATCCCATAAAGCGTAACCTCAATTCTCTCTAGCGGAGGAATGCGCGAAAATAAATCCGCCAAACGCTGGTTAATTAAAGTAGCGTTTGTAAAAAGTAAGACTTTTAAGCCCAGTTTTCGCGCAAAAATATACAACTCTTCAAAATCTTCCCTTAAAAGCGGCTCGCCTCCGGTAAACCTTGCGCTCAAACATCCCAGCGAAACTGCTTCTTTAAGGATATTCTTGACTTCTTCGGTAGAAAGCTCTTTGTTCTTTGCCTCTAAATCACCGGCGGGCAGATTTATACAGCAATGGACGCAATTATTATTGCAACGCTCTGTCAATTCGATATCCAGCTGATATAAAAATAGTTTTGATTTATGCCAAATATGAGCCTGCTTCAAATCTTTTCTTACAACATAAGAGCCGCGGGATAAAGAAGCACTTCTGTATTGCATAATTGAACTAAGAGGAGCCATCTTCAGAACAGAAATAAACACCTCCTTTTTTACATGAACCATCCGCCATTCCATAAGAGCTAGGCGGATTTTTACAAACTAACAATACCCTTTCTTCTGCTCTGCCCCTAGTTAAAACAATCAACTGAGGAACAGCCCATTTCTTTTTCTTATCGGCCATACAGCCCTCCTCTTAAAAGCTCTACAACTTTACCGTTTTTATTAAACCTCAATATATAGCAGGGTACTTTCTGAGCAATATTCTCAATTAAAGGAAGAGTTTTCTCCCACCAGTCAACAGTAAGGAATGGCTTAATAAGACAACTCAATAATCTTTTAACTATTTCCATCTTATTATTAATAAGAATAAGCTGATTATCCTCAAATTTCTCAAGAAACATTATTGCTTGTAGAGCAGTCGAAGCATTAGAGATATCAGGCACATCTCCATGGCTCCAGGTTCCATAGATTTTAAATTCCGACTTTTGCTTTCTGACTATAATCCGATCATCACAAAGTATTTCGGCTTTTCCTTTTAACATCTGAGCCATTGTAGATTTTCCCGCGCTAGAATGACCGGCAAAAAGCAGCCCCCTTCCGTCAAGATTGACTCCGCAGGAATGCAAGAAACAACCCTGTCTATCTGCCAAAAGCCGGGCTAAGAGAATCTGGTCAGTAGGAAACAGTGTTAGCGAATACAAGTTACCTTTGCGAAAGACATCTTCCTTATCATTATAAATTCTGGCACGAGTGTGAGTAGAATTAAAAACCACCGTCCGATGCAACTGCTTATCTTCCAGTATCGGGGAAATACCTAAATATATCCAAGAACCATTATTTTTATAAATTGCCCACGGCGGCTTGCGGTATAATTCTTTTCCCAAATCTTTTCCCTCTAAATCCGGCAGAGAAAAATGATGTCTTATGCGGACAGTATCTTCTCCGGGCCCGGCAACTTCGAAATGTTTAAATTTAGGATGAAAGGTATTTTCTTCCATCGGTAAATCAGATTCTACCTGAATGGTTATGCCGGCAATCTTATAATATCGTCTGTGTTTTTCTTGCCAATTTTCTTTAAATTTATTATTTTCTTTTGCCACGGCACAGAGATAGTCTATTTTGGCAGAAAACTTGCGATGCTCTAAATAAGCATATACCGGGCAAATGCGGCAGTGTTTACGCAGCGCGCAGGAACCGCAATGCTCTTTATATTCTTTGGTAATCTTGATTTTGTTAGCTAAAGAGGGGATAAAATTATCCCAGCCTTCTTGAAAACTCCCTTTTCTTAAATCATAACGCAAGGCAGGATCTTTAATAAAAGAACAAAAGGTCATTTTACCGTAAGGGTCAATATGAAAATCATTCCTTGTTTTTATGCAAGAGGAAAGCAGGTATTTTTTGTTTCCAGCGCTGCAATTTTGAACAGGTAAATCCCTGCTTGATTCTTCATACGATAAATCCGGCTTATCCAGCTCAATTACCTCTTTTGGCGCAAGCCTCTGGCGTATTATTTCCTTGTTTCTTTCCACGCTGCCGCAGGCAGATAAAAAAAGCCATGCCGATCCGATTCTCCAGTGCTTGCTCAAAGATTCAGCTAATTTTATCATTTCCTGAAGCTGATGATAATTATCCTTCATTGGAATTAGTTGGACTGTAAAACCTGTGCCAGCTTCCTTTAGATAATAAAATCCGCGTATGGTTGCCTCGAAGGATCCGGGATTACGGGTAATATAGTCGTGGACTTTAGCAGTGGCTCCATACAAAGCCACCATCTTAGAGCCTTTACGTTTCATAAGCCCTGCGATAACCGGAGTGATTAAAGCACCATTTGTATTAAGGGAATACGAAACAGAGCCGCGGGTAAGATAATCAAATATTTCCGCAAAATCCGGCCTAAGCATGGGTTCGCCTCCGGAAATAAACCACTTGCGGCAACCTAACTTTCTTGCTTCATCAACAATCTTTCTTATTTCAGTAAAGGTGAGTTCTTCTTTTTTCTCTGCTGCATCAGCAGGTATACGCAACCAGCAATGCCGGCAATTATTATTGCAGCGGTAAGTAAAATCAATATTGCCTTCTAATGGCAGGCGGGGTAAATTTCTTACTTTCTTTAATGTTGAGTAATCTTTTAACATCTATAAAAATCTCTTCTTAGAAAGGACTGGATTGGAAAGTATCTATTCCCTACTTATTTATCAAAAATCCAAGGGGGCAAGGGTTAAGGTTAGCTGTCCATCACATCCGAGCATCCCGCGCAACAATCCTTATCAGCCCCCAGACACGCCGGATGAAAAGCGCCAGTCCCTGAGCCGCCAGAAAAAGTCTTACACTTAAGCAGAACCATTTCCTGCCTATCTCCTCTGGTTATTACAATCAACTGTGGCCTCGCCCATTTCTTTTTTTTCATAACGCCCTCCCTAATCTCAACAAAAATTACTCAAACAAATCAAATAATTTGTATTCCATACTCTGTTATATTACATTTAAGTTTAACATAACCCACATGCAAAAACAATGAAAATATGCACGATAACTTGACACTTTTAAAGTAATTGCGGGATACCGGTAGGCATAATATAATACAACTATGAAAAAGCTGCAAAAAGTGTCTGAATTTTTGTTTTGCGCCCTTGCCCTGCTTGTGGCGCTCTGGCTTTCTTTTTTTGTTGAGCCGATACAAAGTAAATACGGGCATCTAATTATTATTTCTTTATTTGCGGCCTTATCTTTTATTATTCTTGCTAATCGCGCAATGGGCAGGGCCATTCCCCTAGATAAAACCGATACATTTTTATGGGCGTACATATTAATGGTAACATCAAGCGTTTTCTTCGCCCAAAATAGACAAATTGCAATAAATCAATATATCCGTTATGCGGTACCAATCCCGATTATATATTATTTGTTCAAGAATGGATTCCCATTAGTAAAAAATAAGCGCCGGCTTATGATCACCATCTGCATCTTGGCCAGCATTATGGCTTTTATCGCGATAATTGAAACTATTTTTCGTAAAAATATTATCTACGAGAACCTATATTTAAGAAATTATTACGGATTTTATCAAAATTTCTTTATTAAAGAGCACAGAGCCGTATCAACCCAAATAGTGCCTCAGGCTTTAGGCACATGCCTGATTGCCTGCATCCCGGCGGCATATTCCCTGATTTATAATGAAAAAAAACGCTATATAAAGATACTTGCAATTTTATGCGCTATCTTAATATCAATAGGAGTTATTTTAACGCTTACTCTGATAATTTTTCTGGCGGGTGCCGTAACTTCAATCTTGTATTTTTATTATAAGAAAAATAGAAATACAGTTTTTTTCATTATTATCGCTTTCGCGTTAATGATAGCTTGTTTTACTTTCTTATCGAAAAGACAGTTTCCTTCTTGGAAAATTAGGGTATCGGGCCTGACAAATATACTGCCCTACAAACACAGGATAAATAGGATTATTACAACTGCCAGCATCTTGAAGGATTACCCCTTAACAGGCGCAGGTATAGGCAATTTTAGATATGTCTTTGACAGATACTACATCGCAACAAAAAAGATTCCATATTATTGGAAGGTCCCCGACAATATGTACCTTTCTATCTTAGGCGAAACTGGGTTATTGGGCTTTTTTACCTTTATCCTTTTTATGGCAAGATTATTAAAGATGGGTTTTAAGTTTTTAAAATTTGGCGGGAATAACGAAAACAAGGAGATAGCTCTATTTTTGCTAACAGCAATTTGCGGGATGCTTTTGAGCATGGCCAATTACGATGCCTTATACTGGACTGTGCCATTTTATCTATTTTGGATATATTGCGGGATGCTGGCTTCGTTAATGAAAACTAAAGAAAATGTTTAAAAACATAAGTTACCGCTTGATTATCGTTTTTTTGCTGGCCTTTATTGCGTGGCTGACTTTTATACCACAGCCCTTACAGTCTAAATATAGCCTGCAAGTCAAATATGCCTTATTTATTTTTTTATTGCTTTCAATTTACAGGCACAAATTCAATGTTAAAGAGTATTTCTTTAATAAGAGTGACCTCTTTTTTTGGATATACTTAGCGCTTATTTCAGTAAATATCTGGTTTGCCGAAGATAAAACCCTAGCCTGGAATTTCTACCGGGATTTAAGCCTAAGCGCCATCCCCATATATTTTCTCTATAAAAATGAAATAAATAATAAAAACATAAGACAACTTTTATACGGCCTTTGCCTTTGCGGTTTAGTTATATCACTGTTTGGGCATATTGAAATGCTCTTGAAGAAAAATTTTATCTATGAATATTTTGTGGATAATTTCTTCTACCAGCGTTTTATAAAAGAAGGCCGGATGATGTCAACTTTGATCCATCCGAATATACTGGGCTCTTACTTAGTTGCCTGCGTTCCTATAGCCTATTATTTTTATCGTAAAGCCCAATCCCTAAGGATGCGGGCGTTAAATTTAAGCCTATTTTTATTAGTTCTTTCTGCCTTATTCTTAACCTATTCCCGGGGGACATACTTGGCTTTTTTACTGATGCTATCAATTTGGGCTTTTCTAAAGAAGAAACATGGTTGGATACTTCTTATCTGGGGCGGGTTTATCATTTTCTCCATTATAAGTACGTCGGCCTTTGCCGATGCAAGCTTAGGAAAGCGCTTTGGGATAGAACATCTATTTAATTATTTAAGATACAGCCACAGGACAATGCAATATTCTATCACCGCCAATATGCTTAAAGCGCATCCCTTCGTGGGAATAGGCCTTAACCATTACAGAATGCTTTTTAACCAATATAGCGGCAAGATTAGGCTGTCGCATGAAGTGATGATACCGGATAGTATATATCTTATGCATTTAGCGGAGACTGGATTAATTGGGTTTACGGGTCTTGTCTTGTTCTTAATACACATAGTTAAAAAGGCAGCCGGATCCTATAAAAAAATGGCAGGCGATAATAAAGATATGTTTTTTGCGCTAATTTTGGGCTTTACAGGGCTTCTTATAAACATGGCTACTTTTGACGGGTTTCTCTGGTGGACGCCGTTTTATTTATTTTGGGCGCTTGCCGGCGCAACTGCAGGTTGCCAAAATAATACCATGCCGCGCACAGAACAATGAAAATCTGCACTATAACTAACGCCTTTACGCCTGAAAAAACCACTGCTCCTGCCAAAATAGGCGGGGCGGAAACCTGCGCCGAAAGGATAAGCCGCGGGCTTCTTGAAAAAGGCTATAATGTAATCGTTATCACTCAAAGGCCTTATCAGGGGCTTTCTTCTCTGTTGCCTAAACTTACCATCCAGGAAGGATTGCGGGTTTATTCTTTTTACCCTCTAAACATTTTCTCTATTTACAGCACACACCAAAAAAGCTTAATTGCTAAGGGGTTATGGAGGATCATTGATTTAATAAACCCCCTGCCAGCTATCTTTGCCTGGCTTATTGTCCAAAAGGAAAAACCGGATATCATCCATAACCATATTCTGCACGGATTCTCCCCTTTTTTCCTATTACGGCTTCTAAAATCAACTAAAATCCCTATTGTCCAATCCCTGCATTCTTATGGCTATCTTTGCCTGCGTTGCGATTTCTTGCGCAGTAACGGAAAAATATGCCAAAACCCTCCTGTTTTATGCCGAATGTTTATTGCTTTGTCCAGAATCCTTATCCAAAAAACAATAAGCACGGTTATTTCTCCTTCGGAATTTTGCTTAAAACTTTACCGGGATCACGGATTCTTTAATAACACTGTCTGCCGGGTCCTGCCCAATGGCATAGACACTGATCCGGAAAATCCGCACCAGAAAATAAACGATAATCTGTTCAGAATTCTTTACGCCGGCAGGCTGGTAAAAATCAAAGGCGTGCACATTCTTATCAAAGCTTTTAGAAACATTACTTCGCCAAATGCCCGCTTAAATATCGTGGGAGAAGGATTTTTTGAGAGAGATTTAAGGGCATTAGCAGGAAACGACCAAAGGATCGCCTTTTTAGGCAAGATCCCTTGGATAGAATTAAAGAAGCGCTACCAGGAAAGCGATGTAACAGTTATGCCGTCTATTTATTATGAAATACTGGGCAATGTGGTTTTGGAGAGCGCCGCCGCGGGAACCCCTGTTATCGGAAGCCGGATTGGAGGGATCTCTGAATTAATCAAAGACGGATTTAACGGATACTTGGTTCCTCCGGACGACACCGAACAACTGCATGAGAAAATAGAGAAACTTATCAGTAACCCGCGGTTGAAAGAAAAAATGAGCGAAAATGCTTTTCTTGATTCACAAAAATATTCTATCCAAAATCACGTTTCTGATATAGAAAAAATATACTTATCTTTAAAAAATGTTTGAGCCGGAATTTAAATTACTTCTTTCTTTAAGCCGCACCGCCATTGACCAAAACGTTGTTGCCAAAATATTAGAAAAATACGGCAAGGCTTTGGATTGGGATAAATTTGTTAGCTTATCCATAACAAACGGGATTACCGCTTTAACTTATCATGCGCTTTCCTCTCTAGAGAAAAATGATACTATCCCAAAAGAAATTATAGATAGATTGCAAGAGTATTACTACTGCGGGTTAGGCAGAAATCTAAAGTTATGGAAAGAGTTCTCGATCATTCATGAGGAGTTTTTAAGAAACAACATACAAATAATCCCATTAAAAGGGATTATTTTAGGAAACACCTTATACTATAACCCAGCCTTGCGCGGGATTATGGCGGATATTGATTTTCTGATCCAAGAGCAAAACATAAATTCTGCGTGTTTAATTATGGAGCAATTGGGATACATCCGGGATCCTTATCAACCTGGGCATATTTATACTTTTAGAAAAACAGGCTTGATGATAGAGATGCACTGGAATTTCTTACCTCCTAATTTAAGCACAATTGATATGGAAATTATCTGGAAGAATTCAAAGGAGGCTGTTATTGATAACCGCAAGGTTACGATATTGTCATGGGAAGATACGCTCTTGACCCTTCCTCTTCAAGTACGTTTTGATTGGCCGCAAGTTAAGCTATTTCGTTTTTGCGATATAAATGAAATCATACTGCAACACGGAGATAGATTAAACTGGAAGTATATTGCAAGGCAGGCAAGAAAATGGCAGATTCTGGGGCCGCTTGTATTTAGTCTTTACTGCTGCGAAACGCTATTTAATACCAAGCTCACCAAACAGCTCAAGCAAGAATTACCTTTAAGCAGATTAAATAAAATATTATTTTATTTATTTAAAAACGGCATCAATAAAACCGCGCCTTTTAATTCATGGGCAAAGTGGCTTATTCTTATCCACCCTAAAGATTACTTCAGGATACTTTTAAAATCTTATAAAAATTAATTACCGCCTCCCCCATAAGCTTATAATCAAACCTCCTCCTAAACTCTTCTCTAGCATTGTTACTTATAACTGCATGCTTTTCTTTATCTAATATAAAATCTGTCACTATTTCAGCGTATGTTTTAATATCTCCCGGAGAAACCAAAAAACCGTTGTATCCATGTTTAATAATTTCTTGCGCGCCACCGACTGCAAAAGAAACAGGAATAACCCCATGCGACATAGCTTCCACCAAGACTATTCCATAAGATTCTTCAAGGGCAGAGTGTAGATAAAGGAACTTCCCGGGAATTAATTTTGCCGCATCCTGCACAAGCCCGTGAAAAATAATTTTATCCTCAACCCTAAGGCGCTTAGCTAACATCTTTAAATTTTTATGTTCTTGGCCCTGCCCAACCAAATGCAACTCTATATTCGGTATTTTTCCTGACAAATCCTTAATCAAATGAATTAAAAATTGTTGATTCTTGCGTAAGCTCAATTCTCCTATATTAATAAACTTATAAACTTCAGATTTTTCTTTAAAAGACCGGTTACTATCAACAACGCCCACCCCATTATGAATTACTATTGTTTTTTTATTTAATAAATCCGGATATTCTTTTAGGACTTTATCTTTCAGATAGAATGAATTAAAGATAATCGCATCCACGCCTAAAAAAGCGTTTTTTTCTAAATTTTTTATCTTTTTATAATACACCCCGCCTCTTTTTATATTATCATTTGTGGCTTCTTCCTCTGCCTGCGAAACATTGAGCCCCAGCCTTAAAATAACCGGCCAAGAAGCTTTTAATTTGTTTCTTATCTTGAGAGCTGCTAACGCGCTTAACGGGCAATGCGCCTGCACAATATCTATATCTTGCCCTTTTAATCTTTTGGTTAAGGCAATCTTCAAGAAAAAATAATGCCAAGATCTGTACCAAATAATATTTATTGTCTTAAAATGTTTCAAAAGAATATGCCGCAGAGAAAAAACCGGCAAAACAAGAATCTTGGGGCAGTCAAAAGGGCTTATATAGAGGTATTCAATGTTTGAATCTTCAAAGTATTTTATTAGCCATCGGCAATAAGTTTGTATCCCGCCGGAAGTTCTTTGAGGGTGAAATAATGAGACTAGGCATATTTTCATGTTTTTAATTATAACACAAAAATGGCAGCCAACTAAAATGAAAAACTTGCCATGGGGATGGAACTAAAGAAATGAGTGGATCTTATAAGAAGCATCACAGAAAAATTGCAGACTGCGGATGAAAAATGCGACAACGGCAAATAAGCCGCTCCCAAAAAAAGATGCGCGAAACCGCAAAACGTCATTATTGTCGCCAAGGGCACAATAACAATATTGGCTACAACCGTTACCGGAGAAAAAATCCTGAAATAATACGCTACTAAGCCCAAAGTGCCCAACCACGCAGAAAAAGAAACCAAGAATAAATTTACCACAAAAAATAAAAAGTTAGGGCCGTTTATGTATGCGCAGAATATTTTCTTTAGGCGCGGATACAAAAAAACTATTGCCAAGACGCTTACAAAAGAAAGCTGGAAGCCAATATCAAATAACTGCTGGGGATTAAAGATAAGGATAAACAAGACTGCCAAGGCCAAAGAATTATACTCTGGATGCTCTCTTTTTAAGAAATAAGCGCACATAAAAACCAAAGCCATTATTGTCGCCCTTAATACCGGATTTGCCATGCCGGATAATATGCAATAAACAATAAGGGCGAAAATCGCCAGGAAAAAACGCGCTAATTTAGGCACGTGGAGAATTTTTAATCCCAAGACTAAGACCATGCACACCAACCCCACATTAAAACCGCTGACTACTAAAATATGCACTGTGCCGCATCTTACCATTTCCTGATAAAGAACAGGCGGAATATCTTTTTTGTCCCCGATAAGCATCGCCCCCATAATTGCGCTAGTTACCGGAAGAAGGCTTGACTTAAGAAAACCCCTGATCTTTTTCTTAAGCCTAAGCGACATATTAGTCAACCAACCGCCTTTATTACCCGGCAAAACCGGAATCCAAGCCTTCTCTGTTACGCTCAACACCCTCTGAATCCCCTGGTTTTTTAAATATCGGCTGTAATTATAACGCGGAGAATAAATAGCGCCTCTTAAAACCAACTCCTGCCCATAATCAACCGGAAATTCACCCCTAATATAAACAAGGACATTCCCGCAACAGGTTGATTTTGTTCTCCCCCCTGAAACCTGAACAGTCTTAAGAATAAAATTAGTGCGGCCATTAGAAAAATCCGGTTCAGAAACTACAATTCCCTGCGCCTGACAGTCTTTTGCGTATTGGCGCGGGATAACTTTAAGAATATGGCACTTAGGAAGCGTGTAATTATTTTTTGCCGTCAAAAGTCCGATACAAAAGAAAAGAGTAATCAAAATCCAGAAACTTTTCTTTGCGGCAATAAAACTTACACAAAATACTAAAAAACACGTTCCCAATACCAGCCAATAATTTAAATAAACCCTCTGGGCAATGATTATGCCAAGACAAAACCCAAGCACCAAAAAAACAAATAAGTGTTTCATCGGACAAAAAATACCTTCTTAAGTTTTTCATAACGCACATCACCGATACCCTTTACTTTTTTTAACTCTTCAAACGAAGAAAAATCCCCATGCTCTTGGCGGTAAGAAATAATGTTTTCTGATAGATGCTGGCTTAAACAACGGCAGGAAGAGAAATCGGCCAGACTTGCTTTATTCAAATCAATCTTAACTTGTTCTTGGGAAGGGAAAACTGTTTTCTTGAAATCTTGGTTTAATTTAAGAACAAAATTCAAGGTTACGCCTACAATAATTACCGCAGCCAGAAACAAAGCCGCCTGCTTCTCTTCATTGCTTAAAGCAAACATAAAAATACCCTCCTCGCCTAGAAAAGGCGACACTGGCGCAACACCGATAAGCGCCAGGTGCCTTATCTTATTAGACGCAAGAGGGAGATTTTTCTTACAAAAAATTATATAACGATACTGACCAATTTCCCCGGAACGATGATAAAATTCCTAACGGGTTTACCTTCTATCCATTGCTTTACTTTCTCATCCGCAAGCACAATTCTTTTAAGTTTCTCTTTATCCGCTCCCGCGGGCACATCTATCTTGGAGCGCAGTTTACCGTTTATCTGAATCGGAAGCGTAATCGTGTCCTCTACAAGCAATTTCGGGTCATATTCCGGCCACGCGGAGAGAAAAATACTTTCCTTTTGGCCCATCAACTGCCAAAGTTCCTCGGAGAAATGCGGGGCAATGGGAGCTATTAATTTTATTAAGCTCAAATAAGTTTCTCTATCTGCTGCGGATTGGTAAATAGCATTAACCAGCTCCATCATGCTGGCAATGGCGGTGTTAAATTTAAAATCCGTGAAATCATCGGTTATTTTCTTAATGCTTTTATGTAGCGCCTTTAGGGTCTGGGGATTTGTTTCTCCCTGCAGGTTATCCTGTATGCGCCAGACGCGGCCTAAGAATTTAAACGCGCCCTCAAGCCCCCGGTCATCCCACTCCAGCTCTGTTTCAGGAGGAGCGGCAAAAAGGATAAAAAGCCGCAAGGCGTCAGCTCCGTATTTCTCAATGATCGAATCCGGATCAACAATATTGCCTTTAGACTTTGACATAACTTCACCGTCTTTTAAGACCATGCCCTGGGTCAAAAGCCGCTTAAACGGTTCAGAAAAATCAATCATCCCCAAATCCTGAAAAAACTTAGTAAAAAAACGCGAATAAAGAAGATGTAAAATCGCATGCTCAATTCCGCCAATATACTGGTCAACCGGCATCCAATAAGCTGTTTCTTTCTTGTCAAAAGGCTCTTTGTCAAAACGAGGCGAACAAAAACGCAAGAAATACCACGATGAATCAATAAAGGTGGCCATAGTATCGGTTTCCCGGCGGGCTTTTCCATGGCATTTCGGGCAAGAAACTTCTACGAATTCTTTAACCTTGCCCAAGGGGCTGCCGCCTTCTCCGGTAAAAACAGCATCCTTAGGCAATCCTACTGGTAAATCCTCGTAAGGCACCGGAACAATGCCGCATTTAGAGCAGTAAATAACCGGAATCGGCGTTCCCCAATATCTTTGACGGGAAATCAGCCAATCGCGCAGCCGCCAATGTTTTTGGATTTTGCCGATCTTTTTTTCTTCCATCCATTGGGCAATTTTTATTTTTGCTTCGGTATTCGAAAGTCCGTCAAACTGCGCGGAATTCACCTGTACCCCATCACCCTCATAAGCCTCTTTTAATTCTTCTGCTGATAGCTGATAGCTGATAGCTGACGGCTGAATTACAATCCGCATCGACAATTTATGTTCTTTTGCGAACAGAAAATCGCGCTGATCATGCGCAGGCACCGCCATAATCGCGCCAGTGCCGTATTCGGTTAAAACATAATCACCCACCCAAATCGGAATCACCTCGCCGTTTACCGGATTAACCGCATATCTACCGGTAAAAACACCTTCTTTTTTTACCTCTGAATCAGAACGCGCTGATTTTTTGTCGGTTAAGGACTTTTCTACAAACCTTAAGACTTCTTTTTCCTGCGGCTTACCCTTGATCAAATCTTTTACTAAAACATGCCCTGCGGCTAATACCACGTAAGTGGCGCCAAAAATGGTATCCACCCTGGTAGTGAAAACATTGATTACTTGATCGCTATCCTTAACCGGAAAATAAATCTCTACGCCCTGACTTTTTCCGATCCAGTTTGACTGCATGGCAACAACTCTCTGCGGCCAGTCATTAAGAGCAGATAAAGCTTCCAACAGGCGCTCTTTATAAGAAGTAATATTCAGAAACCACTGCTCTAAATCTTTTTGTTCAACTTGCGTGTGGCATCTCCAGCATCCGCCATCAACAACCTCTTCATTGGCAAGGGTAGTCTGACAGCTTGAGCACCAATTCACCTTAGAGGCTTTTCTATAGGCCAGATTTTTCTCCAGCATCTTCAGGAATATCCACTGATTCCATTTATAATAACTTGCGTCGCAGGTGGCAATTTCCCTGTCCCAGTCATAGGAAAATCCCATCTTTTTTAATTCTGTCTTCATCCAATCAATGCATTTATACGTCCATTCGTCGGGTTTGGTCTTATTTTTGATCGCAGCGTTCTCTGCCGGCTGGCCAAAAGCGTCAAAACCCATAGGATGAAGCACGCTATACCCTTGCAGCATTTTAAAACGCGCGGCAACATCTCCGATAGTATAATTACGCACATGGCCCATATGGATTTTACCGGAAGGATAAGGGAACATCTCCAGGAGATAGTATTTAGGCTTTCCCTCTTGCATAAAAGCCTGATAAACCTTATTTTCCTGCCAAAACTTCTGCCATTTTTGCTCTATAAGTTTGAATTCGTAGCTCATTGGAAAGGTTTATTTTACCCTAAGAGGCATAAGAGAAACCATGGTCTTAACGCCTTCCAGGATCTTATCAATAGTGCAGGGTTTAGTAAGGTAGTGGTCTGCTTCCATCTGATATGATTTCTTTACTGCTTCCAGGTCATTCTTGGCGCTTACAATAATAATCGGTATCCACTTGTCCGCGAAGTTCTTACGTATCTCTTGCATAACCGAGAAACCGTCTTTTTTAGGCATCATAAGGTCCAACAGGACTATATCCGGACGCTCTTTGCTGGCTTTTTCAATCGCCTCTTCACCGTCCGCGGCAAGAATAATATCATACCCTTCAGAAATAAGCCTCTTGCCGACAAACTCGCGCACATCCTGCTCATCATCAACCACCATAATTTTATATGCCATTTTTCTTCCTTTAGATTGTTACTATACACTATTGGTAAGCCCTGGTCAAGGGCATTATTGGATTGACGGCAAAGGGGTCTTATGTTATATTATTTTCCGCTTGTAATGGGGCTGTAGCTCAGCTGGGAGAGCACTTGCATGGCATGCAAGGGGTCAGGAGTTCAATCCTCCTCAGCTCCACCAAATTTTTGCGACAAGCAACTTCCCAATCAATATTGCTGGAGTGGTGGAATGGCATACACGCCAGTCTCAAAAACTGGTGAGTTCACGCTCGTGAGGGTTCAACTCCCTCCTCCAGCATAAATACTTTAATTTTTAATATACGGTTTTATCTGGCGCAGAATACGGTAGGCAATTAATTTATAGCCTTGGGGATTGGGATGAAAAAAATCGCTTTTCATTTTAGGGTTAGTGATTATCCCTTTTAATAACCCCGGGATAAGAACAACCCCTTTTTCGCGGGCGATCTTAGCATAAACCGGGCGGTACTCGCTTAAGACAAACCCCGCGCTTACATCAGCCAATGCCACCATCGAGCCTTTGGCAAGTATTTTATCTATGATCTGGCGCACATTACTCTCAGTGTCCTTTATAGGAATTTTGGTCAAAAAATCATTTCCTCCAAACTCTACAACAACCAAATACGGATCTTTAGATAGGACATCCTCTTCAATCCTATTTAAGGCATCTGATGAAGTATTCCCGTCAATACCGGAGTTAATTACCGGTTTATTCAACATACGAGCCAGTTGAGCAGGGTAAGAATCTTTTTCTTCCACCCCATAACCAAAAGTAACACTATCTCCGAAACAAACAATATTCTTCCCCGCGGAGTTTATATTTTTAATCTCTTGTTTAACGCACCCTAAGAAAACTAAAGCTATAAACATTAAGATAGCTATCGAGAATTCAAAGTTTGTGGTTTTTAACCAATGGCTTTTAATTTTTAGCTTACAGCTTACAGCTGATAGATTATAGCTGCCTTTATTCATATTTTAGCCTCAACTGCCCGCAGGCAGCATCAATATCTTGCCCGCGGCTTTGGCGCAAAGTCACATGCACGCCTTCTCTGATAAGCTCTTTTTTAAAAATATTGACCTGTTCTTGAGCGGGCGGCTCTATTCTTAATTCTTTAACCGGGTTAGCAATAATAAGATTAACCTTAACAAGCATCCCCTTTAATATTCTAGCTAACTTTCTTGCTTCTGGCAAACCAGAATTTAGATCTTTTATCAAAATATACTCAAAGGTTATCTGGCGGTTAGTTTTTTCAATATACCCTCTGCAGGCATTCATAAGGGCTGCCAAAGGGTATTTCTTATTTACCGGCATCAGACGGCTTCTCAGATCATTATCTGGGGCGTGCAAAGAAATGGAAAGCTCTATCTGCAGGCCTTCTTCCTGCAATCTCTGTATCCCGGGAATAATCCCGCAGGTTGAGATGGTGATCCTTCTTGCGCCAATGGCAAAACCATCTTTAGAATTTATAATCTTTATTGCCGCGATTACATTGTCATAATTGTCAAGCGGCTCTCCGGTTCCCATAAAAACAAGGTGGGTTAACCCTGAGAAATTCTTTTTTGCCAAGCTTACCTGCTCTAAGATTTCTCCTGTTGAAAGATTGCGCGAGAAGCCCTTAGCAGCGCTTGCACAAAAAAAACATGAAAACTTACATCCTGCCTGCGATGAGATACAGGCACTTGTCCTGTCTTTATAAGGTATAACCACAGTTTCTATGGCCTTTTTATCTTGCAACGCTAAAAGAAATTTCTCTGTGCCGTCTTTTGATTTAAGGCTTTTGACAATTGTGGCAGTTGCAACAGAATATTCTTCGTTTAACCTATGGCGCAATTCTTTGGGCAAACCCGACATAAGATTAAAATCAAGGGTTTGTTTCTGATAGATCCACTGAAAGATCTGCTTGGCGTGAAAAACAGGATAGCCCCAAAGACGCAAAACACCCTGAAGCTTAACAAGGTCGAGGTCTTTTATATCCGGCTTCATTGATTTTTATTGCGTAGTTCTTCTTTATTTATTTTTCCGGACCTATTTTTTGGAAGGCTTGCTAAAATTTCAAAAGAATGCGGAACCTTAAAATGCGCCAGATGCTGTTTACAGAAATAGCGCAAATCATCCTCGGAAATAACTGCGTTCTGGCGTAAAACTATATAGGCCTTGGGGACTTCTCCTCTTAATTTGTCCGGCATCCCCACTACCGCGACTTCCGCGATACTTTCGTGTTTTTGCAAAACCGCTTCGATCTCCGGCTCAAAGACAATCTCTCCGGCAACCTTAAGCATCTCTTTTTTCCTGCCTACGATATAAAGAAATCCTTGTGCATCGATTTTTCCCAAGTCGCCAGTATAAAACCAATTGTTACGGATAGTTTCTCTAGTTAAAGCTTCATCTTTGTAATAACCGTCTGTAACCACATCTCCCTGGACTACCACTTCGCCAACTTGGCCCGGTGAAACTTCTTTATCCTGCTCGTCAAATATTCTAACCTTTATCCATGGCGCAGAACGACCCACGCTTTCGATATTGTCTGAACCCATGGGCAAAACAGTTGTCGGGGCATTGGTTTCAGTCATGCCCCAACCATTTAAAAGATGCGCACCGGGACAAAACTGATGGAATCTCCTTAAAGCATCGGGGGAATTAGAGGCGCCAAATGTCACTATCCAGCGTAAACTAGATAAATCAAATGTCTCAAACTCTTTTAGCTGCAGAAGCGCATAATACATCGAAGGCACAATCCAGAAACAAGCAACTTTGTACTGTTGTATATTCTTTAGAAATTCTACAGGCATAAAACGTTCCATGAGGATTAATGTATAGCCAAAGAAAATTAAGTTTTGAATATAAATTAACCCGCCTAAATGCGAAAATGGAAGCGCGCATAAAACATTATCTTTGCTGGTCAAGTCCCCGTTAACAAACAAACTCATAGACTTAGCAGGAGCGCCGAGTTGCTGGTAATTGATTAAGACGCCTTTGGGCTTTCCAGTTGTCCCGGAAGTATAAAAAATAATAGCATGGTCTTTGGGAGAAATTTGCGGGAAAACTTTTAACGGCTTTTCTTCCTGGATAAGCCTGTGCAAATCAAGCGCCTCTGACGAAGATTCACCCAAAGTAATAATTTGCTTAAGATTGCTAGCGCCTTTGCTTAAACCAGCAAAATCAACGGCGTGTTTTGCTTTGGCAATGAGTATTTTTGCTTCTGAGTGCGCAATACATGAAACAAGTTCATCTTGGGTAAGCATAAAGTCAAGCGGAACAGACACCGATCCTAAAAGCCAGATTGCTAAATAGCTATAGATATATTCGGGGCAGGCCGGAAGATAAATTGCCACTTTGTCGGATTTTCTTACGCCCAATTTCTCCAGAGACGCTGCCAATTTTAAAGACACATCATAAATTTGCGCAAAACTTATCTTTTGGTCGCGAAAGATAACTGCGGTTTTATCTTTGTGCTCTTTTAAGCGTGCTTCCAAGATCTGCTTAACATCCATCTTATACTCCATACCAATAGTTAACGAGCGGTTTTCCGTCGGATGACTGATCAGTGATTACATTCTTAAGCCGGGTATATTCCAAAAACCCTTCCTTGCCCAGTTCTTTGCCGAATCCGCTTTGTTTAAAACCTCCGTAAGGAAGCTGATTAAAGAACATACCATAGGTATTAATCCAAACTGTTCCGGCATTAAGCTTTTCTGCCAAACGCTCTGCTTTATGTTTATCTGACGACCAGATACAGGCAGCCAAAGCAAAATCTGAATCATTGGCAAGCCGAATAGCTTCATCAATAGAAGAAAATTTTAAGATACAGGCGACCGGGCCAAAAACCTCATCACGAAAAACGCTCATAGAGGGCTTGACATCCAAAATAACTGTCGGCTCAAGGAAATAACCTTTTTGCAAATTAGCATCATCTGGGATTTTTCCTCCATAAGCCAGCTTAGCTCCTTCATGCTTAGCTTGTTGAATAAAAGATAAAACTTTTTTGCGTTGCTCTAAAGAAATAAGAGGGCCGATTTGAGCTTCAAAGTCCGCTCCTATGCCGAGCTTTAATTGCTTGGTTTTCTCCACAAAGCTTTTTACAAACGTGTCGTATATTTTATCCTGAACTAGAATACGCGACATAGCTGTACACATCTGGCCTTGATTTAAGAATACAGAGCAAAGAGAGCCATTAACCGCCGCTTCCGCATTCGCGTCATCTAAAATAATAGACGCTGATTTTCCGCCTAATTCCATAACCATCTTTTTAACATTTCCCGAAGCGTATTCCATTATTTTCTTGCCCACGTCGTTACTTCCGGTAAAAGAAATCATATCCACGCGCTTATCTGAACACAAAACGCGGCCCACTTCATCGCCTTTTCCCACTACCACATTTACTACCCCCGCAGGAATTCCTGCTTCGTGCGCGATTTTACCAAGCTCTAAAGCTGTCAAAGGTGTCCGGCTTGAAGGCTTTAAGACGACACAGTTTCCCGCGGCTAAGGCCTGCGCCATTTTCCACGAAGCAATAATTAGCGGGTAATTCCAAGGCACAATTAAAACTGCTACACCAAGCGGCTGGCGTAAAAGCCTTGCTTCTACCTGCGCGGTATCTTGGGAAATCCCCATTGTTTCTGGTGTAAGGTATTTTTCAAAATTATTTGCGAAATATTCAAAGGTCTTTGCGCTTGAAGGCACATCCATAAAGGTGGATTCTTTGATCGGCTTTCCGGTGTTTAGTGTTTCAAGCCGCGCCAGCTCTCCTGCTTTATCCAGAATACATTGGTAAATCTTAAGAATATAATTTTTGCGCTTATCAAAAGAAAGATTACTCCACACCCCGGAATCAAAAGCATTCCTGGCGCGCGCGATAATAGATTCTATTTCATTAGGCGCAGAAAGATGAATACGCGCAATAACTTCATCTGTGGAAGGATTAATGACTTTGTGTTCCATTATTTTATTTTTATCTGTTTGAATAAAGAAAATAACCTTGTAAACGGCACATACCATTTAGAAAGCTGGCCTAGCTGTCCTTGTAATTTCATTTTTCCTTGCGTAACCGCGACAAATGAATCTAATTTCCCTAAGAATACCTGCTCCCAAATATTAGCTGGAGCGGAAATTACAAACGGCGCATCGGAACTATCCTGAAGCTTGGTGATTTTTCCTTTTTCAAAGTTAAAACAGAATTCATTTGGACTATTATCAAGTTTTATTGCCAGCCTTACAGTCAGATCAAGCTCTTTGCCTTTCTGAGCAATAAATTCGTCTTTATTCACTAACTCTACGATTGCTTGAATATGCTCACGGGAAAATATTTGGTAAGAAACATCGTTTCCGGTAAGCTTTTCTTTTAACGCCACATCCAAATCATCAAGTATGTCTTTCTGAAAAAGCCGCGCCACCGCTGCAGTGCGCACAGCCTCCTCAAGAGCTTCTATTAGATTTAAACCATCACTAAATTTATCCGCCATAACTACTGCGCCATGATTTCTTAGAATCACCATGCTGTTGGTCTTTAGGGCATCAATCACCGGTTCGGGCCGGGTTACTGTTGGCGTATGCTGTTCTACTACCGGGATGTCGCCCAAATAAAATTTAGTTTCAAAGGTCAGCCCCTTTAAAGATGAAGCAACCGCAAAATACCCGTTAATTAAAGGCGGGTGGGCATGAATCACAACCTGCGCCGGGAAATTCTTATAAATAAGGCTGTGGAGAGGCAATTCAGAGCTTGGCTTCTCAAGGCAAAAGCAAGAACCGCTTGCAAGATTAACTTTTACAATATCCTCTTTGTGCAAATCGCCTAAAAAAGTCCCGCTTGCGGTAATTAAAATATTTTCTTCGTCTAATCGACAACTGATATTCCCGGATTTAGCTACAGCAAGGCCAGTTTCATAAAGCCTTTTTCCGACTTTAATAATTTCATCCTTCAAATTATGTTCATTATCCATAAACTAAATCTCCAGGTAAATGTGTTTGGTGATTAGATCATTGGCAGTTACATCAAAAGCCGGATAATATGCCTTGACCCCTTCGGGGGCAAGCTTTATCCCGCGGTATTCTAGCAATTCTTTATCTGGTCGCACTTCAATTTGAATATCCGCTCCGGTCTGGGCGTGCGAGGCGGGAGGACAAATTACGTAAAATGGAATTCCAAAATGCTTAGCTAAAAGCGCGATCTGGTATGTACCGATTTTATTGGCGATATCGCCATTTTTTGCTAAATGATCCGCCCCCACAACAACCTTGGTAATTTTGTCTTCTTCCATAACCTGGGCCACCATATTATCGGAAATAACCGTGACATCAAAGCCTGCCCTGTGCAGTTCCCATGCTGTCAAACGCGCTCCTTGCAAATAAGGACGGGTTTCCGTAACATAAAAACTCAAATTCTTATTCTCCTGACGCGCAAATTCCGCAATTAATGGCATAAGGCCACTAATATTGCAATGGGTTAAAACTACATCCGCGTCTTTTAAAAGCAAAGCTGCTTCTTTTGCCTGCTTGATGCGCTTATTTTTAAGCGCCTCCAAGAAACCGGGAATACTTTTTTCTAAGGGCATGCCCTGTTTTGCCCAGGAAAGCACCATATCAGTTAAGAACTTGAATGGCAGCGTTGGCCGGGCATGATTTAAATCATCTGCCACTTCCTCTAAGATCTGCGGCAAATTTTTCTTATTCTTATTTTGGCTTAGCACCAAAAGAAAAGTATACATCACCAGAAGCACCTGCCCCACAGCCCGGGTTTTCATCTGCCTGATAACTCTCACCGCCTGCTGGCAATTGGTAACTTTAATATATTTTACCTTTTGCGGCAAAAGCGTCTCATCAAGGATATAAATGGCGTTTCCTTTTAGTTCTACCGGCCAGAATAGAGGCGAAAAATTCATTGATATACTCCTAGTGCTTGATAAGCGTAAAATTAAAAGCGCAAAGCTAAAAACTACAGCGTAAAACTAAAAATTTTAAGTTTTTAATTATGGTTTTGCGTTTTCCACTTTAAGCTTTACGTTAACAAAATATATATTTAACTACTTTCAAGTTTTTTAACTGTCTCTAAGGCAATCGTAATCAGATTTGATTCTGCCATATAATACAAGGGATTCATAAAACCCATTTCACCAGTAATAACATTATCGCTTACCGCCAAGATTGACCCGGCTTTTATTTTATAGGTCTGGGCAATAGTTAAAAGCGTAGAAGAAACCATATCTACTGCCTTTGCGCCTTCTTTTCTTTTTGCTTCCACAATTTCGCGGGTTTCGCGCAAAAGCGCGTCGGTGGTCCAGGCAATTCCACGATGGACAGTTAGGCCCATACCTTTGGCTATATCATACATAATATCAGAGATTTTCTTATCGGAAACTGTTTTAAAGCTTTTATCCACATAATAGGGAGTGACTCCATCCCCGCGGATCACTTCATCTACTACAAATAAATCTCCAACCTTGATATTCTCATCAAGCGCGCCACAGGTTCCGATACGGATAATGTTGGGTATCTGAGCATTGCACATTACCTCTGTGGTAATGGATGTATCCGTAGAAAACCTTCCGCCGTTTATCCCGGTAAGCTTAATCCCTTCATAGGTGCCGGTATACATAGTATATTCCATAAAAGAAAAATTCTTTACCGGATTCTCAATTTTCTTCATCAAGGCATCTAGCCTGTCCTTTGGCCCAGGAACAATCGCATACTTACCCACATCCTGCGGCCTTAGCTGCACCATCTCTGTCAAATCTTTACCGGTTAAATGAACCTCTTTTTTCATCTGCATGATATTTTCTCCTTTTTAAATTTTCTAGAAGCCCGACAGGCAGTTTGGCCTAAGACATAAGAGCCTACTTCAAAAAGCATCTTGGGATTAAGGCTAAGAAGCATATTTAATTCAATATTGGCAATATAATTACAAGAATAGCAATCAAGGTTATTCAAATACTCCCAAGCCTTCTTAAAACCCACCTGACGATAATTTAACCCATGTTTCCAAAGCGAGGCACAGGCATAGACTCTTCCATCTACGTCAATAGTGCAATAGAGCTTGCCCGCAGCGCAAGGAACATAGCTACCACGGGTGATATTCAACTTGGCGAAATCTTCTTTGCGCAAAACATCACTATGCGGATTGGGCCATTTTTTTACGTATTGTTCGGAAATGCTGGAATTAGTTAACGGATAACCCAGGGACTTCAATTGAACACACCTCTTATGCAACATAGCCACCTGCTCTTGAGATGGATGCCCATCCATGCGCAGATCATCACGAAAATATATCGGAGACGGAGCTGAAAAATTAAACGCTGTGCCGTATTTTACTGCCAGACCTGCCAAATGCTCAATATCCTGCAGGGTATGATACTTTGAAAGGCAGCCATGTAAACGCACTGACATGCCTAAATCCTTGGCAATCTCAATTGCCTCAATGGCTTTTGCGTATGAACCAATTCCCCGGCACCTATCATTAGTTTCCCTAGTACCATCAATGCTAACCACCAGGGAATCTAAATTCTTAATCTTATTGGCGCGCTCTTTCATGAAAAATCCGTTGGTATTCATTTCGGTCACTGCGCCCTTGGATTTGGCGTAATCAATCATTTGGCCTATGTCTTCGCGGATCAAAGGCTCGCCGCCTAAAAAGCGTATCCAGCGCGTGCCCATAGAAGTTAATTCATCCACTAATTTTATGAATTCTTTATACTCCAGATCCGGAGTATTCGTAAGGTTGGCTGGGTCAGCATAACAATAAATACAGCGTAAATTACAACGTTTAGTAATCTGCAGATGCGCGCATAAAGGAAAGGGCTTACGCGTTATTTTATATTTTAAAAGCGAATTCACTGCTTTTGCGCCGCGATAAATTTTGTTAACGGTTTTTCTCATGATTTTCTTATGCGATAAACTACATCTGCGTTTGGGTCCGGGCAATGCACATCCAGAATCTTATTTTCTTCTGCCCAATAGGGAAAAATATTTTCTTTGGCCATGGCAAGAAACGGAAATAGCGTGTAAGACACAGCCGGGCACGCCTTACGGCGGTTGTAGATATTAAACAGGGAAACTTTTCCTTTTTCAAGTTTCTGCGGACAATTCTTCTCCGAGACACTTACCCTAAATAGCACTACTCTATCAATAACATCACTCGGAAAACCAACTAACCTTAATGCCTTCTCTATCAGCCGTAAAGGTAAAGATAAAAAATGTTCTTTAGAAAAAACCCGGAAATTTATAGGATCATTTTTTCTGAAACAAGACAAATTAAATTCTTTATTTTTGCCCTGGTAAAGCAGGCCCAAAGCATCGGGATAGCCTTGAGCATAGCAAGACAAACAAAAACCCTCTGGCGACAGATCTGACCATTTCACGTTTCCTGGCTTTTGATAATAGCGGCAGCTATTGCTAAAACGAAGTATCTCCAGTCTTATATCGCCGGGTTCATTCATCTTGCAGGCATCGAAACCAACGCCATCTCCAACCAATTTCAACTGGAAGACGTCACCTATCTTGTGGCCAGCCTGACACGGGCTTTTCAAATTTTCTACAACAGCGATGATCTTATCAGTTTTGCGCTCTACCCTAAAAGACACAGATGAATCTGGATTCGGGCATTGCGCGCAAACTGTGTCTTTATCCTTGCGCCAAGGGAAGAAACTTCCATTCTGGAAACTTACCACATACGGGTACAAAGCATGCGCGGCAAACGGACAAAGTTTTTGCGCATCTAATGTGCGCAAAAACTTTTGAGCGGCTTCTAGATCTCCGGAGTCAAGAAACAAATCGTTCATATTGCGAAAATTATAACCACCCCTATTTTTTATTACAACTGAATAATATTGGTTTTTAAAAACTTCTGGATTGCTTTTATTGTTTCTTCTTTATATTTCGCCGGGCTTTGGGCTATCCACATTGTAAGATTATAGAGTTCCTGCGTGTCCACTTTGAACCATTTTCTATTTTTGTGCAAAAATACTAACAATGTTGTCATAGCAATCCTTTTATTTCCGTTCTGGAAAGTATGGTTTTTTACTAATAAATAAAACAAAATGCTTGCTTTATCCACAAGTGACGAATATCCTGATTCGCCCCCAAAAGTAACAAAAGGTGAAGCCAGGCAACTTTCCAAAATATTTGGGAAACGCGTGGCAAAATCCGGTATCGGCTCATTAAAAGATAAAATCTTCTGCGCTAACCTAAAAGCAATATACTCGACTTCTTTTACTGTAAGCTGCTTCATTAGTCTTTGCCCAGAAGTTTCAACGTTTGCCCATATTCGCTGACGGTTTTATCTACGGCGAGGTCGATTTCTTTCTTTTCTTGCTCGCCTAAAACTTTCCCAAATAACGCATCTAGATTCTTTTTAGGGATTCCATAGGTCCTGCCAATCTTAATGGCTTCAATTTCGCCTTTCTTCACTTTCTTAAATACAGCTATCCTGCTTAAGCCAAGCATCTTGGCTAATGCTGGTATTGTAACATATTGATTCCCTTTGGCTTGCATCATATCTCCTCTTGTTAACCAACATCATCAAGGTTAACACATGTTAACCCAATAGGATAAGGTTAACATAACTATGCCCGCAGTCAAGTAAAATTTCCGCTTTATCTTTTTTAAAGTAATGCCAACCCGGATTTGTTTTGTAAACTAATAACTACCAATAGTTTACGTAAAGCGTCTACGATCTACGATAATATCCTTTTCAAATTCCCACCAAGAATATTTTTCTTATCTTCCTCCAAAATATCTAAATCCTTCACCGCTACAATGGAACTGGCAATATCTTTCTTCGCTGGCCAGTCGCTGCCCCAGACAAGATGATTTGCACCCACTAAATCTAACGCTAATTGAAAATTATGTTTGGTAGTATCACCACCGGTATCTAGATAGATATTGTTTAAATGCTCTGAAGGATTCTTCTTCAAGTCTTTGACAAAATTTACACTGCGCAGCATCTGGTAAGTAGCATCAAAACGCTGTTTTAACAATGACACTGCCCCGCCAAAATTGGCAAAGACAAATTTCACATCCGGATAATTTACAAAAACCTCGGACATCATAAGTTTTCCGATGCAAATTGTCATATCAAAGATATATTCTACGACTGGCGTCAACAAAGGATCCTTGACCCGCTCAAAACCAATAGGATTTACAATCTGGGAATGCACGAAAATAACTATCTTCTTGCTCTGCGCCTTTTTATATATAGGTAAAAAAATCTCATCGTCCAGATAAACCCCATTATAGCTGGAGGCTAAAGACAAGGCCTTAAAACCCAATTCTCCTGTCGCGCGCTTAAATTCAGCAAGCAAATTATCTTTATTATCCGCAGGCAAACTGGCTGCGCCAATAAATTTATCCGGGAAACGTTTAACTATCTCTGAAACATTATCGTTATAGATTTTCGCGGCTTCTTTCATGCCGCCTAATTTAAGATGCGCATCAGAGGTAGGATAAGTTAATACTGCTTTACTAACGCCTGCCTGCTCCATGGCCTTAACCTGCGCCTGGACATCTCCCCATACCTTGTGATAGAAATGGGCGTTGCTGATAATTTCCTCCGGCAACCAGTGGGAGTGACTATCTATTATCATAATCTCTAGCGCAAAGCTAAAAGTTTAAAGCGAAAAACTATAGTGTAAAATTAATAATTTTTAGTTTTGAATTATAGTTTTGCACTTTTCGCTTTACGTTCTACGCTCCTTAGTGTTCCGTACTCTTTAGTATTCGCTCGGTCATTTCTTTTTCATAAAGGGCTTTTATTTCTTTTAGGGCTTTCTTGCCCAAAACAGAAATAATGGTTTTCTCCACAGCGTTAATCTTTAGGCACAAAAATTGATAATCATCCTTTAGGCCGTCAACGCCATGTTTTAATTCAAGCCCGGCTTTTTCTTTGTTCGCGATATAAACTTCAAAATCATCAATAAATCTGTTTATCCCGGGATTATGGTTTTTACGAAGCTCTTTTAAAACCATCCTATCTACCTGCGCCTGGGTAAACTTACGCTCAACCTTATCCAACGCCTCTTTGGCGATTTTATAGAACCAGACTAAATATCGTTTCTTAAGATTTTTTATATCTTGTTTTTGCATCGTTATTTTTAATCCTTCGCTTATAGCTTAAAGCTTACAGCTTAAAGCTATTATTTCTCCGGATGTTGCTGTTTAAACGGTATTACCGGCGCGGTCCACGGTGTCTGCTGATTAATAATGGCAATTTCTAAAGGACAAACATTGGCTGGAACAGTTAAAGCAAACTTAACCGCGTTTTCAATTGCCTCGGTAGTCATCAGCCTTGAGGTGTCCGCGGTGATCTCTTGAAGTTTTCCGGTCAAATCCGTATCAGTAACTCCCGGAAGAAGGGAAGTTATCTTAATCCCGGAATCACGGATTTCCCAGAAAAGCCCTTTTAGAAAAGCGCGTAACCCCACCTTCAAAGAACTATAGGCGATAAAATTGCGCGGCAGGGGATCACAAAGCGTGGACCCGGAAACCATATTAATGATAGCCCCGGATTTCTTTTCCATCATCTCGTTAATTACCAAGCGGATTAAACGCACATAACCCAGATAATTGGTATGCGCTAACTTCTCAAAATCCTCCATGGGCTGTTTATGAAAAGGATACTGGCTGGAAACGCCGGCATTATTGATCAAAATATCAATTTGCCCAAACCTCTGTTTGGTTTTGTTGACCAAATTCTCTAAATCCTCTAGCTTTGCCACATCACAGACAATAGGCAAAACCTGCACTTTGTATTTCTTGGAGATTTCTTCGGCAGTTTCTTTTAAGGGACCTTCTTGGCGCGCGGCAATGGTTAAATTAACGCCTAAACTTGCGCAAGTTGCGGCAAGCGCCTTTCCGATGCCGCGGCTAGCACCGGTAACAATCGCGGTTTTTCCTTTTAAATCAACGCTCATTTCTTTGCCTCTCTTTCTATAATCTCTTTAAATATTTTCAAATTGTGTTGTGACCCCTCATTAATAAACCCTTCCACTTGTTGGTCATTGAATTTGGCTTTCTCGTCCATTTCAAAATGCTGGATCCAGGTCATTTCTGTTCCTGTACCCTTGGGAGTATAAAACCAGACAATTTTCATATACTTAAATGGAAAAAGCGGCTCGTGGCGCTGAGAATAGGTAAACTGTTTATCCTTAAATAAAAGCCTCCAGGAAACCCAGGATTTGCCGTCTTCATCAGTTAAGCGGAAGGTAATCTTATTATCTTTTTTCTCCAGGACTTCGGCTTTTTGGTATTCTGTGCCGAAAAGCTGTGTCCAGCGCGGGATATCATTTGAAATATCAAAAACCAAATCATACGGCGCGTTAATAATAATTGAGTTACACGTATGCCCCATAGCTTTCCTCCTTGCCCACAAGGGCATACCCGCGCAATTCATTATAAGCGCGGGGTATCACTCCTCTATCGCTACCACTCTCGACCAAGCCGCTCCTGTGTTTTTAATTCTTACCGGAAAACAAATCACCTTAAAACCAAAATCCGGCAGCTTGTCTAAATTTGCTAATCTCTCAATATGAATAAATTCGCGCTTGCGTCCATAAAAATGCGCCGGGTAGAAAGTTTTGGGATCTCTTGTCTCCAAGAATTCTTTGAGCATGAATTTATAGGGCCTATCTATACCCATGGTATCTACCCCAAAAATCTTAATTCCTTTATCTAAAAGATAGTCTATCGCCGATATATCAACACCTGGATATTCAGAGAAATATTGGGGCTTGCCGTAGAATTTATCTGCGCCAGTTTGTAAAAATACAATATCAAGACTTTTTAATTTATAATTTATTTTACTAAGAGCCTCTTCTAAATCTTCTTGCTTAATGGTTTCGTTGGGCTTTTTATGCGACAGATCAAGCTTTACACCATCCTGATAACACCAATCAAGTGGGATCTCATCTGCAGTTTTTGAGGGTCTCCCTTCGGATTTCGAACCATAATGAAAAGAATAATCCAGGTGGGTACCGATATGCACCGGCGCGTGTACTACTTCCAGAGATAGAAATTCTCCATCGGGAAGGTCTTCTTTTCTTACAATACGTTTTCCTAGAAGGTATTTGAATTTCCCGATGAGGGTTTTGCCCATAATCACGCGGTTAAATTTTTCAACACCGGAGGCGTGGGAGGTGCGTTCTATTTCTACATGATGCACCTCAAAGGCCTTATCATCAATGGGAAGGCTCAAGTCAATTATGCGCATCAGATGCCGCCTTATAGTTTGGACTGAATAACTTTTTCGATTTCGCTTATGGTAGAATTCTTGGTAATCTCTTTGGGCCCAAGCTTGGTATTAAAGACTTTCTCCAAGGCAATCAAGGCTTCCACCATCTCGGTTGAATCTACTCCAATGCTATTTACCAAAGACACTTCGTCTTTTAATTCTTCTGGCTTTACTTTAAGTAGCTTCACAAAGGTATCTTTTATTTTTGCTTTTGTATCCATCTTACTCCTCTTTTTGAGTTCTTACCTGTCCATAACTGCGGGCTATATCTGCACTTCACCTTTAGTGGCTGCGTTTTCCCATTTATTAATCCCATCCATAACATCTTTAAAGCATAACTTCGCTAGAGGATCAAAATTGCTTTCCATGATCCTATGTATTCTTCCGGGCTTAGAGAAAAATTCTCTCATGCACCATGAGCCAAGCCTGCCTAAGTCTTCGGTAGTAAGATGATCCGTAGGAATAACCGGATGCAGAAAATCCCAAGTGCTGAAATCAACTTTCTTAGGATCGATCCAGTTTTTCTTCATGGCGATCCTCCACATCGGAGAATTAGGAGCTGGGGTTACGTAGCCCACCCACAAAATATCCGGATCAACCTGATCGGTAAATTCAAATCGCTTCTTAATAATCTGCTCGGTGTCATAATCAAAACCCATCATAATATCCGCGACAATGGCGATATCGTGTTTGCGCAAAAGCTCAATAGTTTTCTGGATCTGATCAAGAGTAATACCCTTGGCGATTTTCTTAAGCTCTGACTGTGTAGTTACCTCAATGCCGAAAACTCCCATAAAAAGCCCGGTTTCTTTCATTAATGGCAATACTTGTTCACAATTCACCCAGTCAATGGCTCTTCCTAAGGAAACCCATTTAATATCAATTTTCTTCTTCTTTTTTAATTCACAAAATTTTCTTACCCGTTCCGGGTCGACATTAAAATTATCATCCTGGATAACTACTACCTTTACCCCATATTTATTCTGCAGGACTTCCATCTCCTCAATGACTCTCTCTGGAGATTTGGCGCGCCAAGTCAAAAAATCCGAAGGATGGCGAGGATCATATTGATCCCACTCATAACAAAATGTGCACGCCGAAGGACAACCGCGGCTTGTTACCATATCCACAAATGGTTTCCAATAAGTGTGGCCCACATATTTATCCATGGGAAACAAATCATAGGCCGGCAAAGGCAATTTATCCAAGTCTTTCATTAATGGTTTATGCGGCCCCATCACAATTTGTCCGTCTACGCGAGAAGTAACCCCTCCTACATTCTTAAGATCCGTTTTTTTGTCTATTGCTTCTATTAAATCGCCAAAGGATTCTTCTTCGCCCATGACAATAAAATCTACTTCCGGGTTTTCCTCAAGGGTGGGTACTGGCATAGCTGAATACCACAAGCCGCCTAAGATGATTTTAGTCCTGGGAAGCGCCTTTTTAATCTTTTGCGCTGCTTCTTTAAAATGCCTTAGGACCCCGTATCCGCCATAACCATGCAGCTGCTCACCCATAACTACCACATCGGGATTTATAACTTTAACCTTTTGGACTAATTCATCCATAGGGGTCTGATCAGCTTTTCCGTCTATAACCGCGATATCCTTATAGCCTCTTTCGCGGACATAGGCGGCCCAATGCGCGTAAAGCTGGTTAGGCGAACGATGTATTCCGTGGGTAGCCCAGGCTCCAACTTTAGGCATCACAAATAAAATCTTCATAAATCCTCCATTTTTAGCGTAAAACTAAAAGCTCAAAGTGAAAAACTATAGTGTAAAATTAAAAATTTTGAGTTTTGAATTATGGTTTTTAATTTTTCGTTTTACGCTTTATGCTTTCTCTATTGCCAAGACTGAATTTATCCCGCCTCTGCCGCGGGAGATAATAAGCGCTTTTTTTATTTCTGCTGGAACTGCCTTATTGCAAATCAAGTTTATCCCTTCATAGGCGCAAGATTCTACATTTATGGTAGGCGGAATCAAATTATTCTCCATAGCTAAAATTGTTGCGATAAGGTCCACCGCCCCAGATGCGCCCAATAAGTTTCCAAACATGCTCTTGGGGCAGCTAACTGGTATTTTTTCCATACGCTTTCCAAAAACCTCTTTTAGGGCTTTAATTTCTGAATCATCCCACACGCCCACTGCTAAGCCATCAAGGCTTATATAATCAATATCTTCAGGAGAAAAGTTAGCATCAGATAAAGCCATGTTAATCGCGCGGGCTAATTCTTTGCCTTCTTTATCCGGATTAATCCTGTCTACTGCGTCGCAGGTAGAGCCATAACCACAGATATAGGCCTGAACCGGAGCATTTCGCTTGCAAGCTCTTTCCTGCGGCTCTAACACCACTATCCCGGCTCCTTCAGCAATAACAAACCCGCTTCTTTTCTTATCAAATGGCCTATAGGCTGTTTCCGGGTTATCATTCTCTACGGAAAGCCCGCCATAAGTATTGCAGCATAAAAGAGCATAAGGAGTAACCGGCGCTTCCATGCCTCCGGCTAAAATCATATTTAGCTTGCCCTTAGAAATGGTTTTTCTGGCATAGCCTAACGCGTCAAGGGAGCTGGCGCGGTCAGAAACAACGGTCTTAGAAAAACCTTTTATCCCGTAATAAATAGACACCTGGCCCTGCGGCGCAGCCGGAAACCAGGCTGAGGCCATATAAGGAGAAACTCCGTCTCTTCCCTCAATATACAGGTCCCTTAATTCTGTTTCGGCATAAAGCCAGCCGCCAATGGCATTGCCCAAAAATATCCCCACTAAATTCGGGTCTTCTTTTTTTATATCAATCTTGGCATCCTCTAACGCCAGCTCCGAAGCAATCAACGCCATGTGGGAAAAGGCATCCATCTTTTTTAGAAGCCGCTCGGAGACATTGCTATACTTATCAAGCTCATCAATTTGCCCGGCAATATGCGATGGATACCGAGAAGCGTCAAAACGGTTGATCTTTTTCACAAAGCTTCTTGCGGATTTAATGTTTGCCCAAAACTGCCTACGGCCTATTCCCGAAGGAGCGACTATCCCTAAACCTGTGATTGCTATTTTTCTATCCATTTTATTCTTTGAACCTCTTCACAATTAAGGCCGAATGTATCCCTGAAAAACCGCTTGAAGTCTTTAATATTGTATTTACTTTCTTTTCCCGTGCCACGTTTGAAACATAATCCAAGTCGCATAAAGGGTCGCGCTCCTCTTGATTTATTGTCGGAGGAAGAATATTATTCTTAAAAATAAAACAACAAACCACTAACTCTATGGCGTTTGCCGCAGCTAACGGGTGGCCGATCATGGATTTTAAGGAACTTGCCGGCAATTTATAGGCGTAATCCCCAAATGACATTTTATAGGCCGCAGTCTCAAAGATATCGTTCATGCGCGTGGAAGAGCCATGGGCATTTATGTAATCGATCTCCTGCGGTTTCATAGAAGCATCGGCAAGGGCAAGATTAATACAATTTGCCATAGCTGTTCCGTCAGAAGGCAGGTCAGTCATATGAAAGGCGTTACAGCTTGTGCCAAAACCCGATACCTCCGCGTAAATATGCGCGTTTCTTTTTAAGGCGTGGCTTAATTCTTCCAAGATAAGTATCCCTGCCCCCTCGGAAATCACAAAGCCGTTACGTTTCTTATCAAACGGCCTGGAGGCCTGTTCCGGAATATCATTATGCACAGACAAGACATTGACCACGTCAAAAGCCCCAAAGGTAATCGGCGTAATCGGCGCCTCGGCCGCGCCACAGACCATAATATCCTGTTCTGCGTCCTGAATGGCCTCTAAACCGAATCCAAGCGAGTCTGTCCCGGCGGTGCAACCGGTAGAAAGAGTGTTGCAGAAACCTTTTAATTTATAACGCGCGGAAATCTCTATGGAGGGAGTATTAAACATCGCGGCATCATACAAATCAGGGCGCACCTTTAAAGGATCAATGGGATTTCTCCCGTCATCAGTAACAAGGGCGAATTCTTCTTCCATATATTTTGTGCCGCAGATGGCATTGGCAAGGCACACCCCCACGCGCTCTAGGTTTACTTTAGAAAAATCTAATTTACTATCCTTTATCGCCATATCAGCTGCCACAACCCCAAACTGCACATAGCGGTCCATACGCATGGCCTCGTCATGGGTTAGGCCCAATTTAAAAGGATCAAAATCTCTAACCTCGGCGGCAATCTTGGTGTTAAAAACCGAAACATCAAAACTATCCACCCTACGCACCGCGGACTTTCCATTTACCATCGCCTGCCAGACATTATCTTTTCCAATGCCATTGGGGGATATAACCCCTAAACCTGTAATCACAACGCGTTTTTTATTCATAATTATTTCTCTTCAATCCTTTTTACCTTAAATATAATGTTCCCGCCATCGGGACAAGTTACAGTATCAATAGAATTTGGATCCTGCATAAAAAAGAACTTGGCGCCAAAATTAAGCGCGAACAATGCCGGAAAGGCAGTATGAAATGCTGCTCCGCAAAATCCGGGAATACACTTCAAGCCACAAGTCTCCCATTTATCGCCTACTTTATAACCAAAAGTACATTTTCCTTTTGCCTCAACCACCTCAATTATCATCTTCTTTGGATTTGGCCCTTTGAAATTCGGATCCTTAGGCATTTCTTCTATCTTGCCATCTTTGTTTAAGATTTCAGCTTTAAATTCAAGCTTACCACCATCAGGGCAGGTCACCAATAAAGACCTTTGATTGTCACGAAAGGGAAATCTTGCTCCGAAACTTAACGCGTAAATTACCGGAAAAAGGGCATGCGCCAGGCCCAGACAAAAATGCTTTGGCGGGTGGGTAAAATCCTCTAAAATTATTTCGTCGCCCTTTTTGTAGCCATGGTAACATTCACCATAAACAGCGCTAACGGTTAACCTTAGTTTTGGGAACGGTGTATTGACTTCGCTCATATCTTCTCCACTAAATCTTTGGTTTTACTCAAAAGCTCTTCTTTTGAAAAGAAATCCCCTGTTTTTTCTACCCTGTGCACCATACTAACCAGCATTTCATTAAGCGGCGCCTGTGAATTATGGACTTTTGCCAGAGAAACGAATTCGCCATTAATGTAATCTATTTCGGAAGCGCGTTTACGTTTAATACTCTGCAATATCGAGCCATAAACGGGCTGTTTGCTTAAAGACGCCATGATCCCGGAATAAATGCGCGCGGCTTCGGAAATCGGCATTTGGGTCATACGCACTAGCCTTTCAAGAGGAAAATCCGGCAGAGAAACAAGTTTTATATTAGAGCGCGAAACCACATCCATGGCCTCTTTCCAAATAGCAATACTGATTCTGCTTATTTCTAGGTCAGAGAACGCTTCCTGCATGCTCTGGCCTAATACCGCCGGGATACAATTGTTGGCGTTAACAAAGATCTTTAAATACTTCATCCCCCGGATATCTTCACTTACTAAACAAGGGAATATTTTATTTAAAACCTCTGATACCTGCGGGGTTTTTTTATTATTTTTGCCAAAGGCGCCTGCTAAAATCCAGCTTCCTTCAAAATTATGCACTATTTTTCCCGGCTCTAAATAAGTAGCGCCAAACATAACAATGCTTGAGATAATATTTTCCTTGGGGGCAAAACCAGCAGCAATACTATCTGCGGCAACGCCGTTTTGCGTAGTAACCAATAAAGCGCCTTTAATAAAATCTAAGTTGGCGTTAAGGGCTTCTTTTAAATCCTGTGTCTTGGCCGCCAGTATTACAAGGTCTTTTTTTTCATTAAGCAATAATCCGCAATCTAAAGACAGATGAAAATCTCCGCGCACACCAGAAACATCAAGGCCATTTTTCTTTATGGCATCAATAGACGATGCTGTGCCAGCAAGAAAAACATCTTCTTCTTTTAATTTAAGATACGCGGCAACAAGGTTGCCTATTGCCCCGGCGCCAATAACCCCAATTTTCATTCTATTTTATTGCTTCTCTATCCCGACTCATAAACTATGCCAAAATTCTGTTCCATAATTTTGGCATATTCGTCGGGATAAACTCAACCTCAAACTTACCTGCCTGCCGGCAGGCAGGAGTGCGTTATCACTCCATAAGTTTGGGTTTCGTTTTAGGAAAACCGTATTTTTTATAGTCAAAACCGCTTTGCTCTAATAGCCTGACCATCATACTGTAGAATGGCGAAGGCACATCCGAAAAAAAAGCGCCCAAGACATCCACTTCTTCCACCTTGGGGCAGTTTCTTTGGCGGGCGTTTTCTTCCGCCTTAAGCGTAACCGCGTTTTGGGTAATGTGCCGGTGAAAAACCGGAATCTTCGCAGTCATCTGCTTTAGGCGCTCTTTTACCTCTATATCCCAATCCATAAACTTCCTTCTTTTTTTAATATAGTAAAATTTTACTATTCTAATTTCTCGTTATTATATAAAGACAAAACAACCCTGTCAAGCAATTTTGTTTAGAATGTAAGTATAGGATTATAAAAGGGTTGGATTAACCGTTCCTTAATAATACTGTCGTGGACACCGTCTTTTGTATGGGCGCGGACTGCTTGCTGGCTAGAATATTAGAAGTAATTTGAATCTGCAGTAAATTTTCTGATAAGCTGCGCGTGAAATTCAGGCTAGAAATGTTCCTTGCCACAATCCTTGTCTTTTTAGTGGTATAGACTGTGCCAGACGCGCTATAAACTGTCCTTATGATCTGGCCCTGGTTATCGAGGCTATAAGCGATATAATTACCCGTGCCATCATCGCTTAAGCTTAGCCTTTCACTGCCCCAAGAAATGTAATTATTGCTATCCAGAGCTATCGCAGACTCAAAGCTGCCCACAGGTATTTGAAAGTTTACTACTTTATAGGCGACTGCTGGTGTGCCCTGTGTAGTCCCAAAACCGTCAGAAACCCAAACCTTAACTCCGCTTGCAAGGCGTAAATCTTGGGCTATTTGAAATAAGGCAAGCTGCGCGGAATTTTGAGCATTAATTTCGTTTTCCTGCGTGTTCATAGAAAAATTTCCTGTCAAGATAATAGTATAGGCTGTCCCAACAACCAATAACATTATCCCCGCAGAAATAAATACTTCAACTAAAGTAAACCCCTTATTCTTCATATTATTTCAAAGCGAATGTCCTTTTTAATTGCTTAAGATATGTCCTTCCCCTGGCCTGCCAACTTACTTTAACCAAAACATCATATAAATCATTATTGATCTGGCTTATAGTCACAAGTATTGGGTTGGGCCAATTGTTTGGCGCGGAAAGCCCGGATACCGCGAAATATTTATTATTGTATGCTGATATAATATTAGCTATATTATCGGTGCTAAAATCTTCATTTCCGACCTCTTCCATCTTAGACTGGGCGGCATTAAGCGCTATATCGGTATCATCAAATGTTCCGGTTGCCTTAGCTGTCTGGCCTAAAGACAGCATAAAAGCTCCTGCGGATGCCGCGATAATCACGCAGGCAACAAGGATTTCAATCAAACTAAAACCCTTATTCTTATTGAAACGCGGCATTATTTATTTCCCTCCATGTTGAATCCATGCCAAATAATAACCTTGCGTGGGGCTGATCAGAAGGATCCCCGTTTTTACCAAAGCGAGACTCATAATTAAATGTTTTCTTGGGCTGGTTAAACCTTATTGCTCCGGAACCAGTATCCTTATAAGATTCAACGGGAACGGGAAGTTGCATACCTGAAGGCAGCTGAATAAACGCGCCGTTAATCACGCGATTCTTATTGTTCCAGCGCTCTAAACTATACCCCTCTGGGGCATAGGGAGTAATCACTGCCGTATTGTAAATATAGCTTTCCGGGCGGGTCACAACATCAACCATCTGGTATGCCGCGGGCGAGTTACTAACATTGTAAGCGTATTGATTTCTATAGGCACTCAGTACTTTGCTATAAAGTTGATACTTTAAATCCTGACGCATGATATATGTTGTCCCGCCTGAGCCATCGTCTAATTTATAGACATAAGAATCACTCCAGCTGTAATTATCCCATTTGGGGTATTGTTTCCCGTTTACGCCAGTTAACAAATCCGGGGTGGAATCCATCTGGTTCAGCTGATTGCCATCAAGCCAGTTTACATCCCATGAAGCTGGGGGGGTTATCCCGGTAAGAGAAAACCAATCATTTATCTTCCCCCATGAAGAATCCGAGCTATTATACGCAGGCATCCAACTGGCAGAAGCGCTTGTGGCAGTATCCGGTGCGCCATATAAAGGATGCGTAACCACATCCGCTCGAGTCTTATTATAATATTCATCGTAAAATTGCCCATATTGTGTATCCAATAAAGGCATGGTTTTTGGCAGATTGAAATCATTCGATAGAAAGTATACCTGCCTGTAGGTGATTATTTCCGCTGGGCGCCATTTAAAATCATCAACATCAAGGCCTTTATTATTCGCAACGGTATTTAAAACATTTGAGGGGTCGGCAGCGCGGTTACGGCTAGAATCTCCATCCGGGTCAAGGTTAAAATCCCCCTTAACGTAAACATTATGCTTAGTAACTATGCTTAAACCCTGATCCGGAAGGCGCTCTCCATTAACAAACATTACTCCAATAGCGCTCTTTTCATCTGAAACTTTAGTTCCGTCATCCACAGTATTCTCTTGCCATTGGTAAGCGTCCAAATCTATATAGATGATCCCGTTAAAACCCGAACCTTTCTGGTCAATATTGCTTTTAAGCTTAGCTAAATCAATGGTAAGGATATGGCTGGGAGAATATTTCCCATCGCTGCCCCGGGCAGGGTTTTGCGCGTTATAAAACGGAGTTTCAGAAACGCAATCCTTAAGAAGATTTGAATTTTTACCTTCCCACCAAACAGTAGGAGGCTTATCCTGCATAACTTGCGTGTATTCGCCATAAGCTTGAGTATATTTTTGGTATAGGCCGCTATAATCTGACCAACAAGCAACGGCTTCTGCTGATGTTGAGCCTCCGGAAGTTGAAGAACATGCGGTCTGATTATATTTTACCGTGCATTCAGAAAATTTGGCATTCGCTTTATCAAGCGCAGAATTTGCCTTCATGCTGGCAGTCACAGCCAAAATCTGCCAATCCTTATAGGCCTGATCAGTCTTAACCCCCATATAAATCCCGCTGTTGCGCGCTTGGCCTTCTAAAACACTATAACTTGAAGTATCATAATTGCTAATGATATCCCCGGCATTGATTTCTTTGCCGCCCTGGCTTCTGTCTAAAACAAGGGTTTTATTATCTGCGGCCTCATCAAGGTTGTTTGCATCTAACAAATTTTTCCATTGCGTACCCTGTTCTTCTGTGTTCAAGAAATATTTATCTAATGACAATCCTGTGTCGTGGTCTACCACGCAGGCCGGGGATGTGCCATTAGGGCCATAATCGTAATAATCGTCTCCATAACTTAAATCTTCCCACCACTCCCGGTTTATTCCGTAAGGGATACCGTCAGAATTGTAATCTTTCCAGTCATAAGTTGCCCAAAATAATCTTCTTTTCCAATCATCTCCCGCTGTTAACACTCCAGAAGTATGATAAGCTGAATAATCGGAATTATGATTGACTTTCCACTGATCCCAATATTGGCTCCAATAACTGGTTTGCTGATCATCCGGAAGGTTGTATATCCTCTTAAACATTTCTTTCTCAGTAAGGCTTTCTGGTGAACCCCCAAAGTTGATATTGATAGATTTGTTATTATCAAACAAGGAAACATCTCCTGCGGAAGAAGTAATCTCTCGCAATCCGGCATTCTTCAAAGAGGTTTCCGTAATATTATAAGTTGTGGGCGAACCCGCCTTGGTATATTTATCAAATGACCACTGCCCGCCCATATATTCTGGGATATTTATTGTTGCGGGGCTGTTGATATCGCCAATCTTAAAAGTAGTATATGTTCCTGAACCGATATCTCCGTTTGAAGTGCGATAGTTAATATTTGTATAAAGCTGCCATGGAAGCCCTTGGACGCTAGAAGCTGAAATATTATAATCCTTGTTGCCGCTTAAAGCTGTAAAGGCCTCTAAAAGCGGCCTTCGGATATAGCCTTTATGGGAAGTATTTGAACCGCTGCTTAATTCAGTTAAGAAAGCAAAGGTCGGATGGTTGATAAGGTTGATATCGCCATTCACATGAAGCCCGCCAAAGTTGCGTCCGTCGTAAGTGGCGGTATCAAAGGTGTGGTCTTCAGGAAAGAAGAAAAAATATTGATAAGCGGATTTCTGGCCAATGCGATGCTCTAAAGTACGGGTAACCCCGTTAATAGTAGCCTGTGACAGCACAACCACAATTCCGGTTTCAACAGTACCTTTTTTCTCTGGGAAAGTTTTGACTTTAAAATTACGCCCTGATACAACATAACAACCGCTTGAGTTATCAATTGCGCCCGGAACGCCAGAAGGAACCGAAACTGCGCTTGCCTTTGTAATCTTATCTGCGTGGGTAAACCAGGTAAAATTGCTCTTTTTTTCCGCGGCATAAGCAAAAGCCAGTCCCGCCTCTGCTTCGTAAAAAGCCTGAAGCGCCGCGTCGCTTATTACTGACAAACGCGATTCGTTAACCGCGCGAAAATATAATATGCCAGCCATGGTAGCGATTACAATGGCCAAGAAAAGAGAAACAATAAGAACCATCCCTTTATTCCCGGTAATCTTTTCCATGATAATTCTCCTTATACAAAATATACCTCTTTCCAAAGACAATTGCAATACCTTTTAAGCTGATTTTACATTTCCCTTACAATCCTAAATTCCCTTTACATCTTAGGGCTGCTGTGTTAGATTTACTTTAATGGGCAAAGTTGACTTTATAAACAATAAACGCATAGAAATTTACGCTTATATTGTAGTTGCCTCAAGCGTCATCCTGGGGGTAATCGCCCTCTGGATGCTCACCCGTCAATACCAGATAATTTCCTATGTCCTAAACGAGTCCGGAAAAGCGTTTTTTATAAGAGAAAATATCGGTTCCTATACCAAAATAAGCACCCTGGCTTTCTCGCTCATCATTTTTGCCCTGGTCCTTATCATGGCCACGGGAAGCTATTTAAGCTCTCAAGACATCCAAAGGCAGATGGAAATATCAAAGCTGAAAAACAACTTCGTTTCCACCGTTTCCCACGAATTAAAAACACCCTTAACCGCAATACGGCTTTTAGCAGAAAGGCTGGTGAATAATCCTCAAGAAGCGGATAAACAAAGCCAATACCACTTGCACATCCTGCAGCAAAGCTATTATTTGAGCAGCCTAATCAGCAATATCTTGGACTTTTCTAAGGCGGAAAACAAAAAAGAAAATTTGTGTTTTGAAGAAACAGACATTGGCCAGTTAACGCAAAAAGCTATCCAGGAATACCCCGCGTCTTTAATCCGCCCTGATTGCCGCCTGGAAATAAACTTCAAAGACATAGGGCATAAGATCAAGCTGGACAAAGAATCATTTACCCGCGCATTTATCAATATATTGGACAACGCCCTGAAATTTTCACCCGCATCGGGTAAAATAACTATTAATTTGTCCGCCCAAGGACAGGGCGCAACAATAGAGATTATCGACCAGGGAGATGGAATACCAAAAGATGAGCAGAAGAAAATATTTGACCCGTTTTACCACAAAGGCAAAGGCACCGGCCTGGGGTTAACCTTAGCCAAGAATTTCATAGAAAAAAACCATGGAGAAATTACGGTAGAAAATCAAATCCCGCGAGGGGTAAAATTCACCATAACCATACCCTAAAAAATTGAAAGTTTATGCCTAACAAGATATTGATAATAGAAGACGAGCCGGCGATTATGCTGGGATTAAAAGACGAGCTGGAAAAAGAATATACTGTATTAAGCGCTTCAACCGGAAAAGAAGGCTTAAATATAGCCCAATCCCAAGAAGTGGATCTTATTTTGCTGGATATAATCCTGCCTGACGCAGACGGCTTCTTGTTATGCCGGAAACTAAAAGAAAACGGCATTGACGCTTGTATTATTATGCTCACGGCAAAAGATCAGATCTCGGATAAAGTCAAGGGGCTTGAAATGGGAAGTGATGATTATATCACTAAACCCTTCAGCCTGGAGGAGTTAAAAGCCAGAATAAAAGCCCTTCTGCGGCGCAAAGAAGCTTCTACTGCGGTAGAGTATAAAGATGGCGCGCTGGAAATAGACTTTCGAAGATGCCTTGCTGTGAAGAAAAAAAGGAAGCTTGCGCTTTCACTATTGGAATTGAAGATCCTGCGCTTTTTAATCTCCAATAAAGACAAGGTGGTTTCCCGGGAAGAACTTTTGCAGCAGGTTTGGGGATACCACAGCGCGCAAGACACCCGCACAGTAGACGTGCACATCAATGCCTTGCGCAAAAAGATCGGAAACAGGTATATAAGAAGTGTTTATGCAAAAGGCTACATCTTTAGCCCCAGCTAAGATTATGTGAAGGATTCAATTGGCATAACAAACGCCTTAACCCCTTCATGGGCTAAACTTATTCGTAACTTTCTTATTTCTTCCAAAACCTTTGCCGACTGGATGGCGTTTACCGCAGCAAAAAGCAAATTGTTCCTTCCCGGCCAGATATCATCGCCTAAATGTATGCCGGATTTTTCTCCTGCGCCAAAGACCCCCGGAACCTTAGTATAACTTTTTACCGCGCACTTTTCTAAAACCTCCATAACTTCAATGTCTATGGCTTCGTTATAGATGATCATAATCATTTTATCCATTTGGCACTTCCTTTTTAATGCGGCGGACTTCAAAAACCGCATACAATGTAGGAACAAATAATAAAGTAATCAAGGTTGAAACGGTCAAACCCCCGATCATAGTTACCCCTAATGGCTGCCAAGTTTCTGAACCTTCACCTCGCGATAAAGCCAAAGGCAACAACCCCACTAGGGTAGTAATGGTAGTCATCAATACCGGACGTAATCTACTTTTCCCGGACATAGTCACTGCCTCTAGAATACCGTGGCCTCTTGCGCGCAAAATATTAATATAGCTTATTAAAACTATAGCGTTATTCACAACGATACCCATTAGCATAATTATCCCCAGATAGCTAATTAAGCTTAAGGTAACCCCTGTCAGCAAAAATCCCCAGATAACCCCTGTAAAAGTAAAAGGAATGGCAAACATGATAATAAACGGCTGCAGCAAAGATTCAAACTGCGCGGCCATTACCATATACACCAAAATAATCCCCAAGGCCAGCAAAATGCCCATATCTCTAAAGGCCTTGGCCTGCTCTTCGGCCTCGCCTCCGATATTAAGCATCACATCCTGGGGCAGGACAACATCACGCAAGGCTGTCTTCACATCTTCTACTATCTTCCCGCTTGAACGGCCAAAGGCGTTACATTCTACCCTGACAAGGCGCTGCCTGTTCTTCCGCTCTATTTCCTGAGGGCTGGTGGTCTCCTGGACAGTGGCAAAATTGGAAAAGCGTATTTTCTCGCCCGAGGAAGATACGACGAATAAATTTTCAATATCTTCTATTTTACTGCGGGAAGATTCCTCAAGGCGCACGTAGATATCATAGGTTTCACCCTTCTCGCGATAACGCGAAGCAGTGTACCCTTGCAGATATGTATTTAAAGTCTGGGTAATGGTGTACATATTAAGGCCCAAGAAGCTTGCTTTTTCCCTGTCAATGGTAAGGCGCAATTCCGGCCGGTTAGCTTCACGGGAGATGCTCACGTCTACTGCCCCGTTGATCTTTTCCATAATAAGCTTTATCTTAGCTGCTAAAGCATCTGTGTCTTCAAAAGAATTTCCTAAAATCTCAACCTGGATGCTTTTCCCCCCTGTGCCAGTAATTAAACGCCCTATCGGATTGCCGGTAGTTATATCTATCTTCATTACTCCGGGGATATTTTCTATTTTTGAGCGCAAAGAATTCGCGATTTGCGTATCCGAACGCTTGCGCTGTGTCTTGGAAACAAGCTTTGCTCCGGCAACAATCACATGGCTTCCAGAAGTATTGCCATAAGCGCGAGCCTGCCCGGGAATTTGCCCGCAGCGGGCAAAATAAAGCCTGGCCTCCGGAACATCGGATTTAATCATGTCTTCTATTTTAGAAGCTACTTTTTCTGACTCTTCAAACCTGGTTCCTATAGGAAGATTTACCGTCAAGCGCACATCCCCCGTGTCTTCATTGGGGATAAATTCATTCCCTACAAAAGAGGTGAGAAAAAGCGAAGAAATAAAAATCGCCGTAAAGCCCAATATGACTATTTTCTTATGCTTAAGCGCCCAGGCAAGGGATTTAGAATAGGCCTCTTCCCAAGAACAAAATATTCTTTCCCAAGCGTTATACCACCCCTGCACCCAGCCTTTCTTGGCTTTATCAATTTTAGCCATCCATTTGGAACAAAGCATCGGCGTAAAGGTCGACGCGGTAAAAAGACTGGCCGCAAGCGTCACAATAACAATTATTGCCAACTCCCCGAACATAATACCAACTACTCCGGGGATAAAAAGCATGGGCACAAAAACAACTACTGTGGTAAGCGTGGAGGCGACAATCGGCAAGAACATCTCCTGCGCCCCGAAGATAGCGGCCTCTTTGATACGCTGCCCGCTTTCCATCTTCCTATGAATATTATCTACTACCACTATGGCATTATCCACAACCATGCCCGAAGCAATCGCCAAAGACGACAAACTGATAGCGTTGATGGTCTTGCCCGCCAAGAATATGTAGATAAAGCTTATCAATAATGAGAAGGGTATGCTTAAAGCGATAATCATGCTGGGAGAGGCTTGGCGCAAGAAAAACCAAACTACCAAAATAACCAAAACAATCGCCTGCCACAAAGAAGATGTTAAGGTATTAATGGAACTAATAATATCCTTAGAGGTATCAAAGACAATGCTTATCTTAACATCCGCGGGCAAGACCTTTTGCATTTGGGCAAGCTTTTGTTTTACCCTTTCAGTAACCTCAACGGTATTTGTCCCGCTTTGTTTCTGAACCATCATCATAAGCGCCGGCTCTTTATTAAACCTGACCACGTTGACTGTTTCCTGAAAACCATCCTCCACGCGCGCAACATCCTTTAGATAAACTGCCTTTCCAGAACGCATCCCCAGAATAACGTTATTGATCTCTTCCGGATTCTTAAATTCTCCCGGCAAACGAATAAGGTAATCGGTCATCCCGGTCTTAAGGTTCCCCACCGGTTGAGTTATATTTTCTTTGGCGATAACATTATTTATCTCCAGGATAGAAAACCCGTACCCCTCAAGCCTCTGCCTGTCTACCCAAATATTAATCTGCCTTTTAAGGCCGCCGCCCTGAATTTGCACTGTCCCCACCCCGGGCAGCTGGCGTAAGGCATCGCCTAACCTCTGGTCAATCATATCATACAACTGGGTGTAAGATTCCTTGGCGGTAACGCCCATAAAAAGGATCGGGATATTCGCGGAGTTAAACTTGAATATATAAGGATTATCCATTTCATCGGGGATATCAGGCAAGAGCCGCTTAGCAAGCTCAATACGATCACGAATATCATTGGAGGCAGCATCAAGGTCTGTGCCCCAAATAAACTTCAAGTTTATAAAAGAAATCCCCTCAGCGGAAGTAGAAGTAATTTTCTCCAGAGCCGGAGTAGTGGCTAACTGGTTTTCCAAGACTTCGGTTACTTTTATTTCTACATCCCCAGGGCTGGCCCCGGGATAAGCAGTAATAACGCTTACTACGGGAGGCTCAATTTCTGGATACAGATCGATACCCAGACGGCTTAAGCTGTAAAAAGCCAAAACCAAGATCGCGCAGAAAATCATTAAATTGGTAACCGGACGCTTTACTCCGAATTCGGGAAGCTTCATTATTGCTCCACTTTGACTTTGGCGCCTTCAAATAGTTTTTGCTGCCCCATGACTACTACTTGATCACCGGCAGAAAGCCCGTTCTTAATCTCATAATAAGCCCCATAGCGTAATCCCAAAGAAACCTTTTTCAAAGATGCCGTATCGTTTGAGACCGTATAAATATAGGTATCCGGGCCTTTCCCGATAACAGATTCCTTCATCACGACCACTATCTTTGAACGTTTTTCCAAGACAAGGCTGGCGCGAGCGAACATCCCCGACTTTAAGAAATGCTTCGGGTTATCCACGGTTATTTCAACCTGCGCGGAACGGCTGGCAATATCCACAACCGGATTGATCTTGGTAATTTTACCGGGGAATTCCTCTTTAGGATAGGCATCCACGCCAACTTTTGCTTCCTGCCCCAAAGAAATCTTAGAAAGATATTTTTCTGGAATGTCTAAATTAATTTTTACCGTATCCATATTAACCACCAGGGCAACCTTGCTTTGAGCGCTTACATTTTCTCCTATGTCCACATATACCCTGCCTACTACCCCGTCGATGGGGCTTTCTACCGGAGAATTCTCAAATTTCAACCCCACCTCATCGCGGTCAATCAAAAGGATCGGCTCTGCCTTAGCCACAATATCGCCCTCCTGCTTAAGCTTCTTAATGATCTTACCTGCTGCCTTAGGATACACCACTGCCTCATCTTGCGCCTTAACATTGCCCACATATTCAATAATATCATCTAAATCACGAAGCTGGACTTTACTTACTTTAACCGGATAGACATCGCCATTGCCGTTTTTAACCTTGGTTTCTTTATGGCAACCTGTCAAAAACAGTAAACAAGCAATTATCAAAGGTAAAATATAAGCATTTCTTATTTTCATTTTTATTCTCCTAAAAAGCTATATTTCCGAAGATCCAGTTGCCTTATTAAAATCTTCTCTTGCCGTTAAATAACCGTAAACTGCCTGCTCATAATTAAAATTCGCAATCTCGTATTTCAAAAGCGCGTCATCTTCATCAAGCGTACTGGCTAAACCCTGCTTGTACTTCGCATTAACCACAGAAAGATTATCTTTATAAGCGCGCGCGTCTTGATCTGCTGCCTCTACCCGCCATAGAGAGCTTTTTAGATTAAGATAAGCCTCTTTTAATTCCAGGCCGATGTCGCTTATTATTTTATCTTTGAGTATCTGCGCCTTCTTTAAATCCACCAATGCCTCTTCAATCTTGGCCTTAGTCAAACCGCCGTCAAATATCGGCCAGGAAAATGTGATCCCCAGAATATTGGAATCCTGCCAGTTTTTGCTTGTCCCCGCGGCAGCATGAGAGCTGTTATAATAATCCCAAGAGGCATATACAGTCGGCTTATTCCCGGCACGATTAAGGTCCACATTAACTTGGGCGGCTTTCTCCCCCAGCCGATATTGACGCACCTCGGGCCGGTTTTTCACCGCCTCCAAGAGCGCTTCGTCAAAAGCCGCCTGACGGGGGTTATAAACAAAATCGCCCTGCGGCTTTATTATAACATCGCTTGAAATAACCAGCAAATTAGTTAATATATGCCTGGCCTGTTCTTCTTGATTCAAAGACACTTCGTACTCTTTCTTAACGCCAGATAAAGAAGATTCTAACTTTATAATCTCGGATTCAGAGGCCTGCCCATTCTGATAACGGGCCTGAAGATAATCCAGATGCTTCTGAGTATTTTCCAAAATCTTCTGGTTTAAGGTTTTTAATTTGGCGCTTAAAACTAAAGCGTAAAATGCCTTTTTCACTGCCCAGGCAGTATCCATATTGGCTTTATCTAAAAGCGCCTCTTGAATTTGAAAATCAATGCCGTTGTATTTAATGGTATTAGTAACCAATCCGCCTGTGTAAATTTTCTGCTTAATCGTAGCCTGGCCGGTAAGATTTGAAAAATCTTTTCCATACGCGCCTCTGACAAGCATAAAAGTCTGGCTTACGCTTAAAGCAGGAAGAAGCCCCGCTTGCGCTTCTTTAATCTTTGCTTTGGCTTTCATTACCTGCTGCGACTGCAAAGCAATATCGCGGTTTTGCCTTAAGGCTAAGCCCACCGCCTCTTGGATATCAAGCGAAACTTCTGCCGCCCGCAAGAAACAGGGAATAAACAGGAATAATAAAAATACGCATATTAATTTATTGTTCATCTTGGCCCTTAATTAGTATATCTTTTATCTGCGTAATAATGCGCAGATAATCCTGCCTGTCCTTATCTGATATTTTACTAAACACCTTAAGGATCATCTGTTTGCGTCCGGCGTTAACCTTTTCTAAAAAGGCTTCTCCCTTGGCAGTAAGCCTTACCTTAATAATCCTTCTGTCTTGTTCTTGGTATACCCTTTGACAATATTTATCCCGCACTAATCTGCTGATAATCCCGGTCATGGCCGGCATGCTCACCCGCAAACATATCGCCAGATCCTTCATCTTGACTTCGCCTCTGGTATGCAGGGCATTTAAAATAAGCATCTGCGGCAGGGTGATCTTCTCATGACAGATGTCCACAAGGTGCCTGCGGGCGAATTCCTTCATGATCACCGGTATCGCCTCAGACATCCGGGCGGCAAACTGATCGACAGAAAGCAAGGGCACTATTAATCTCCTTAATATTTAACTATATTAACTATAAACTAAGTAAAGCATATCTTAAGAAACACGCTTTGTCAAGAAAGATATTTAAGAATCTTTTAGGCAAGAGACTGGATAAGCCCGGAGAGGAATCTTGATTCTGCCTGAAGCATCTGCAGATTATGCTCAAGAATATGCGCCCATGAAGATGGAATATCCTGCCCCAAAGAAGAGATCATCTTTTTTAGATCATACTGAAGCCTGTCCAAGATACGCATGCGCACCTTGAGGCTGCGCTTAGCTAATGCGGGATCCAGATATTGCAGAAAAAACAGGCTGGTATCAAGGCTGAATTTCGGCCTCTGCAGTCTTAAGAAGCTTTGTGAAAGAAGCTGTTCAAAACGGGCATGCCCCTTAGAGGTAAGCTCATAAACCACCCTTAGAGGCCTATTGCCTTTCTTGCTTGCGCGCCTGGAAATAAGGCCATTTTTCTCTAGGACCATTAAGGGATAATATATGGATTTAAAATGAATCCCGGCAACCAAAGAAAGGATCTCTTTGACTGCTTTCTTAATTTCATAGCCGTGCTTTGGGCTTTCTTTTAAAAGCCCCAGAAGGATCATTTCATTTTCAATCATGCCAAGGCGCCGATAGTGCGGAATTTTCTATATCTTGCTTCCAGAAGTTCTTGCATAGAATGGGATTTGAAATCCTTTAAGGCCTTTACGATAACCTCTTTGATATTTTGGGCGGTTTTTTGGGGATCACGATGCGCCCCTCCCAACGGCTCTGAGATTATCTGGTCTATAATTCCAAAGCCTAAAAGGTCCTGCGCGGTTAATTTCAATACCTCTGCCGCCTGCGGGGCTTTAGTGCCGCTTTTCCATAATATAGCGGCGCAGCCTTCAGGAGAAATAACCGAATAATAAGAATTTTCCAAAACACAAACTTTATCCGCTACTCCAATGCCAAGGGCCCCGCCTGAACCGCCTTCTCCAATAACAATAGAAATTATGGGGGAGCCGATAACAGTCATTTCTTTTAAATTAACCGCGATCGCCTGCGCCTGGCCCCTCTCTTCCGCGCCTATACCCGGATAAGCGCCCGGGGTATCAATAAAGATCACAACCGGCAGGCCAAACTTTTCAGCTAATTGCATCATCCTCAAGGCCTTCCTGTACCCTTCGGGATGGGCACAGCCAAAATTACGCAGCAAATTTTCTTTTGTGTCTCTTCCTTTTTGATGACCCATAATCACTACTTTTTGATTATCTATTTTAGCAACCCCCGACACAATAGCCATATCGTCGGAAAATGTGCGATCGCCATGCAGCTCTAAGAAATCCGTGGCAATCATACTGATATAATCTAAAGTATACGGCCTTTGGGGGTGGCGGGCGATCTGAACTCTCTGCCAAGGCGTCAGGCTTGTATAGGTATGTTTCTTTAAATCCTCAAGCTTCTCCTGTAGTTTCTTGACTTCGCTTGAGATATCGATCTTCTTATCCGAAGCAAAATGCGTTAATTCATGAATTTTCTTCTCGAGCTCTAAAATTGGTTTCTCAAAATCAAGTCCTGCCATAGTCAAAGTTAAAAGTAAAAAGTTAAAAGTAAAAAGTTTATCCTCGTTCTTAATCTACGATAGTTACTTCTGTCCCAACCGGAACAATCGTGTAAAGCTCTTCTACTTCGGGATTGGCCATGCGCACACAGCCAGCAGTCACCTGCTTGCCTAAATTCTTAGGCTCTGTGGTGCCATGGATTCCATAGCTTTTAAGATCAAGCCCCATCCAGCGCGTGCCTAATATATTTTCGGGGGCCCCTGAAGCAACCACTGCCCCAGCTTTATACCAAGTCGGATCAACTATTTTATTAACAATCTTAAACGTGCCCACAGGCGTACAATTATTCGCCCCGGTTGACACAGTGTATGTCTTAACCACCTCATTCATATTCTGCAAAGTAAGCAGGTTTTGAGACTTATCAACTAAGATATTAAACGCGGAGTTCCAAACCCTTAATTTCTGGCCCAAAACGATTTTGTCGGTGCTTAAATTATTGCTTTTCTTTATTAACTCTACGGTTGTCTTAAAATCACGCGCGATCTTTACAAGGGTATCCCCGGATTTTACTTCATAAACAACGGACTGCGGCACAGAGATATCAGAAACAATAATCTTGATGCTTAATTCTTCCAGTTTCTTCTGCCATAGGATTAGGTCCCGCGAGGAAGGAAAACCTTCAATTATTTTTTGGTAGGCATCCTTGGCCGCCAGATAATCCCGTGATGCTTCAGCCTGTTTGGCCTTGGCCAATAAATCCGACAGGGAACCTGCCGCGCATTGTTTTGCTTGCGCGCGCGAGGCGATCTTGAAAATAAGCAATCCCGACGCTGCTACAATTAAAATAATAACCGCTAAAGTGATAATTTTCTTCACCCTGTGCCCCCTTTAATTAGCCCAGTAACCTATTAGCACGCCTAATAGAAATCCCGCTATAACCTCAACCGGAGTGTGCCCGATAAGTTCGCGCAAACGCCCTTCGTTGATCTTGCCTTTCCAGTATATATCTTCCATGATGAAATTAAGTATCCGCGCCTGTTTACCGCTGGAACGGCGCACCCCTTGGGCATCAAACATGACCACAAGCGCGAAGGCTGCTGCCAAAGCAAAATACGCGCTGTCAAAACCGCAATTTAAACCTACGCTTGTCGCCAGACAAGAGGCCCCTGCCGCGTGGCTTGAAGGCATGCCCCCTGTACCGACAAACCAGCGGAAATCTATTTTCTTATAACGCGCTACCCCGATTAAAACTTTTATAGTCTGCGCTATAATCCAGGTAAGAAGCGTATTTAGGAAAATTTTATTGTGCGATATCTGAAAAAAAATGTCTTTCATCTGTGTTATTGCCCGCTGGCAGGAACGACCTGAATATTAACTTGGGCGGAATATGTGGACTTGCCTTCCTTGATTACAAACCCTCGATTACCTTCAGCAACTGTTGCTCCTAAAGATGGCTCAACCGCCTTAGCCATGATCGCTTTTCCAACCTGACGCGCCTGCAGCTTAAGCTCACGGATTGCCTTTTTTAATTCCTGAACCGAGCTTAATTTAACTTTTAATGAGGCGTTCTCTTGGGCCAGATTGTCAGCGTCAACTTTTAATTTCTGATTATCAGCTTTTAACTGCGTATTTTCCTGCTCTAGGCCTGCGGCACGCGCTTCGGTTTTGCCTAAACTATCCTTAGCCTGGGAAAGCTCGTCATTTGCTTGGGATAAATTATCCTGCGCAATTTTTAAATCTTCAGCTAAACCCTGATTTTGAGTTTTTAAATCCTGCAATGCCTGATTTTGATCTTCTATCTTTTTTAAGGCCTTGTTTTTATCGCTGCTTAAGCCGGAAAGCTCCTGGTGCATGGTGTCTAATTCCTCAACCAGCCCATAATGTTCTTTCAAAGAGGAAAAATATTTGTAACTTGTGAAAGCAGCGATAGTTACTGATAGAATAACTACCAACTTCTTAAAGCTAAAAGGGCCGCCCATATTTTCTCCTCTGGATTTACCCTGCTTATACTATCAATTAATAGTTGTATTATTATATAAAACGGCCACCTAAAAAGCAAGTGTTTTTCTTGTAAGATTTGTCCCCCTTTATGCGTCTATTAAATAAGAAAGGAGAATTATATGTTAACTAAAGTTTGCGGCTGGGGGCTTTTTGCCACAGAAGCATATCCTGTTGAAATAGAAGTAGATGTTACAAGGGGGCTGCCCTTCACTAACATTATTGGCCTGGCAGACACCGCAGTCAAAGAAAGCAAGGAAAGGGTAAAAGCAGCGATTAAAAACTCCGGTTACAAGTGGCCGTCAGAAAAAATCACGGTGAACCTGGCTCCCTCTGATATACGCAAAGAAGGTTCTTATTTTGACCTGGCGATTGCCATCGGAATCTTAGGCTCAAGCGCCCAAATAAATACAAAATATCTGGAAGAATTCTGCTTCTTAGGAGAGTTGTCGCTTGAGGGCGCATTAAGAAGAATTTCCGGGGCGCTTCCCATAGCCATGGCCATGCCAAACAGAAAGATATACAAATTAGTCCTTCCTATTGCTAATGCCAAAGAGGCTGCGCTAGTAGAACAGATAAATGCCCTGCCGGTAAGCACCCTGTGTGAGGCTATAGAGCTTTTACATAACCCTGAATTTAGGTTACCGTATAAATTAGACACCTGCGGCATTTTTAAACAAGGCGCGGTTTACCCTCTGGATTTTTCTGAAGTCAAAGGACAGTTTCTGGCCAAACGCGCCATTGAAGTGGCGGTTGCCGGAGGGCATAATATCCTGATGATCGGCCCCCCGGGAAGCGGCAAATCCATGCTTGCCGGGCGCATCCCCGGCATTATGCCGCAGCTAACACTGCAAGAGGCGCTTGAAGTAACTAAAATCCATTCTGTGGCCGGCATGATCGATTCTGAAGAGGGATTCATCGGAAGGCGGCCCTTTAGAAACCCGCATCATACCGCCTCCAATATCGCTTTAGTTGGAGGAGGCTCTTCTATCCGGCCCGGAGAAATAAGCTTAGCGCATCAAGGCGTATTATTTCTTGATGAGCTTCCGGAATTTCACCGCGACTGCCTTGAGGCACTGCGCCAGCCGCTTGAAGAGCGCATCATCCGTATTTCCCGGGCAAACAAATTTTTTACCTTCCCGGCCTCATTTATGCTTGTGGCAGCAATGAACCCTTGCCCGTGCGGGTATCTGACCCATCCCAAAAAAGTCTGCCGCTGCGGAACCAGCAAAGTCCAAAATTATATCGGAAGAATTTCGGGGCCGCTTTTAGACAGAATTGATATTCATATAGATGTGCCTGCTGCCAGATATCAGGAATTTTCAAGTAGCCTGCCGGCAGAAAGTTCAGCAGACATTAAAAAACGAATCAATAAAGCCCGCAGCATACAGCTTGGGCGTTTTCAAAATGAAAATATTTTTCACAACGCCCAAATGAACCACAAACAGGTAAGAAAATTTTGTTTTTTAGGAAAAGATGAAAATGAATTACTCAAATCAGCCATTACAGAGCTTAATTTCAGCGCCCGAGCCTATGATAAAATCTTGAAGGTTTCAAGGACGATTGCGGACTTGGCAGGATCAGAAGATATAAAAACCGAACACCTCTCAGAAGCGGTACAATATCGCTGCTTGGACAGAAATTTTTAATTAATCTCTACCGCGCGCCAGGCCACCCAGTCAAGGGGAACCGCACCAAGATAGGTGTGTGAACCAATGAGGATTTTTTCCGGATCCCCCAGGACCTTTAGGGGAATATAGACTGTTGTTTGCTTATTTTTACGCACTACCTTAAATATTTTAGATCTTAATTGCCTGGTTTGATCAAATATTTTATACCAAAGCATCCCGTATTTGACGTGAATCTTGGGCATCTGGCTAAACTCGCGGTCATGCCGGTAACCAAAAACGTGCAAAGACGCCGCTGTCTGCCTGCCTAGGGGCCTGGAAAATTCAAGCTTTATCACAAGCTGATCTTTCTCTACGTGCACAGAGCTGGATTGAAGCCCCACAAAAGAAACTCTCTCCTTATTTTCAAGTTGTTCGGGTATTTCAATTTCTTCGCCTGCCTCTGAAATTAAAAAATCCTCATTAGCTGAGGAACTGCGCAATTTCAAAACCGGATAGTCCCCGAATAATTCATTGCTCCTGACAAAAGAAAGAAGGTAATTCTTGCTGGATTTATATTGAGAATTGTGTTTTTCTACGGCCGAGGTTTTATTCTTTATCTGCTCGGCAGTCAATGCTAATTCCTGCCAATTGACATTATTTTTAAAGAAGGCCGGCGGAATTATTTTCATTTCCGGACGATATGCCGAGGGCTTAGGCCAATTCTTAAAATGCACCAAATACGGAAAAACTTGCGGGGCAACCTCACCCTCCAGGTCCCAGAGAGCAACCCGGCAAAATAGATACAGCGAACGGTGGTCGGGATTATGGTCTGCGGGATGAGAGACAAATATTTTGGTAGGCTTAAACTCTCTGATGATGGTTTTTAAATCACGCAATATATCATCGCCTTTATAGGCGGCCCCGGGACGAAAAGCATTTTTATAGGGCACCGCGCGCACATTGGTCAAGAGGCTTTTTACAGGAGGATTGTCTCCCCAATTAGCATACCAGATATTCAGGGTTTTAAAATCCGGATAGCCCAGAAGAATAATATTTTCTTCGGGGATTCCCAAAAAGGCCCCTGAGACAATTGACTCCGCATAACGCAGCAGCCCAAGATTCTGAACTGCCTTGGGGAAAAAAACCGGATGCTTGCGGTAAACAAGAAAAGACCATTGATTGTTGTCGCCTGCGGTAAAAAGCACTACCTCTACCGGTATATTCATACTGCGCGCCCTTTGGATTACTCCGGCGCAAGCTATGGTCTCATCGTCGGGGTGAGGAGCCAGGATAAGTACCCTGTCTTCTGGAGAAAAAGATATTTCCGGGAATCCTGATGGGGTTTGAGCCAACGCCAATGCAGCAAAAAAGATCAAAAATAGAAATGTGGGTATGAATTTTATATATTTAGCCATAAGTGGGATTTATTATACCTATGAATCTGCGCGGCAGCAAGGCCAAAATAACCTACTCACCTGGAAAGCGCATCATCGAGATACTTTTTGATTTTGTTAGAGGGAACTGCCAAGGCTAATCTGCCGGAAGTAACTGACCCGCCCAAAATAAGGCCCAGAAGCTCTCCGTCCTTATTAAGCACCGGGCCGCCGCTGTCGCCCTGATAAACATTAAAATCTATTTTTAGCATCTGGGTGGAGACGCTTTTATCTGCCGGGTCAGTCTTTGTCCCGATGCCGATAATCTTGCCTTCGCTTATGGAATCCTTTAAAATATCAGATCTGCCCACATTGTAAACCGGATCCCCTAACTTAATCTTGTTTATGTCTGCAAGAGTTATATACTTTAACGGCGCATCCGGCTTAATGCGTAAGATTGCCAAATCATCATCTGGAGAGAAAACCAAAATCTCTGCCTGATATTCGGTGTTATCCGCCAAAACAACCTTTACGCGTCCTGCCTGCTGGGTGGTATGGCTGTTAGCCACAATAAGCCCCGAAGGATCAACTATCACCCCTCCCCCTTTTCTTGTATATTGTGAAATACCTACTGGCTTGACTACCGCAAGCATGGGGCCATCCTTAACATAAGTGTCCTGGCCCTGAACAATCTGCACATTATAAGACTCCAAAATCACCATCGCAGGCATGGAGTCCTGAATAATCTGGATGACAGAACCGCAAAAACCTATACCGCAGAAAACAAATGTTAGAAATAAACAGGCGATTAATTTTTTCATTTTGCCTTATACCCTTGCAACAAAGAATCTATTCTTCCTAAATGCCCTAGTTTTTTAGCCTCCAGAAAATATTTTTTGGCTAAAGAAAATTCCTTCTGCCAATAGTAAACCAACGCCAGGTTATAGCAGGCTTGCGTATAATCTGGCTTCAGGCGTATTGCCTGCTGATACGCCTGAACAGCATTTTTATAATCATCCCTGGACGAATAACTATTGCCTAAATTATACCAGACCCGCGCGCTTTGCGGGTTATATTTTAGGGTGGTGTTGTAAAAAAATATTTCATCTTTCCAGTAAGTATTTTGCTTAAACGTCAAATACGCGCTAACACAAAAAACGATTAATGCCGCGCTCAAAGCCAAAATTCTATAATTTGTTTTAAGCCGGCATATACAGTAGGCCAGCAAAATAAAAAATCCTAAGGACGGCACATACAGCCAGTGTTCGGCCATGTAATAAGTTGCATTAAAAGGAATGATATTCGCCACCGGAATAAGCGCACACATAAACCATCCCAAGCAGAAAAATATTATCTTATTCCAACGGTATTTGTACATAATAAAAATCAGAAAGATAAATTCTGCCAGACCCAAAAGCGCCTCATAGCTTAATATGCTAAAATGCGCTATTCCATATTCCATATGCAGATCTTTGGGAAAGAATAAAATCCTTATATACCCTGAGAAGGCAGAAAAGAATCCCGGGATCCTCTCAAGAACAACTGCAAGGCTTGTGCCCGATGGTAAAAAGCTGCCTGTTGCTTTTTGTCTGATAAAGATAAATATGGCGCCAGCTAGAAACATAAGCAATATCTTAATAGGCTTAATTGACTCTTTGAAAACCAGGTGCCATAAAATAACTAATACCGGCAGGATAAGAGCGCTTTCCTTGGATAAAAAAGCCAGCGAAGATAAAATAAATATCCCCGCATAAACAAAAGCTGAATTGCGCTTGCGGCAGGAAAGATAGAATATAAAGCTCAAAAGGATAAACAAAAAGGCCAAAGGTTCTGCGCGGGCGCTTATGTATGAAACCGATTCAGTATGCGCCGGATGAACAACAAAGAATAGGGCCGCCAGAAAAGAAAGCAGGTAGTCTGAAAAAACTAAGCCTACGAACAAAAAAATAAAAACCCCGACCAAAATATGCAAAACCAAGCTTACAAAATGGTAACCTCCTGGATTAAGCTGCCATAGTTTATAGGAAAATAAATAGCTTAGGGATTCTAGCGGACGGTAACTGACATACATGCCGGGGCTTAACGTATTCCTGTCGGCGAAAAAAATTGATTTTATGTTCCAGCTGTTAATAGAATCGTTATCGCGGATGAGAAGACAATCGTCCCAAACAAAATCTCCGGAGAGTGAATTAAGATAAACACACGCCGCGGAGAAAATAATAATAAGCACAGCCAGAAAAGTTATCTTATTTGCCGGCATTTGGCCTCTTTATTTTCGGGGTAGTAACAAATTTCATTCGCCTGCCGGATAAAAGGCAGGTTTGAGCATCCAAAGCCGGAGTAGAGCCCAATATGAGAATTACAAACGGCACAATCGCCCACTCCAGAAACATAACAATGTTTTTCATCCAGCTGACATCCCGCGGCCGCGCGGGCAAAGTCAGGCGGCTTAAAATAACCCAGATTAAACTAGTTACAAGGGTAAAACGTAAAAGAAGCCCGGTGACTTGCGGTAGATTCTGGCTTAAAGGCATCTGCTGAAATAATACCCCTCCCACAATAACCGGCAGAGGGCTGATAAAAGTAATAATAACCGCCCAAACCGCCCAGGTTACGTGGCTTTCTAAAAGATTATAGGTGCGCCGCAGACGGATTAAAAAAGGAATACCCGGGTTATCTTTAAACCCCATAACTAAAAATGGAAAATTCTCAACCCCCCAGGCCCATCTGCGTTTTTGTTTATACTGGGTAACAATCGTCCGGAAGAGCCCTTTACTGTATGCCACGTCCATGGAAACGGTTGTGGGAAGCGGCACAACTCTGTATTGCCCTTTATAAAATAAAAATGCTTTCCAATAAACCACAGAATCATCGGAAATCATATCCACCGGCCAATAATTTATATCCACTAAGGCCTTAAAACTCATGCTATGGCTTGAAAAGGTAACAAATTTCTCAAGGCGCATGCTTTCAATCATCTGGGTAAAAGATGAGCTTATTTCCACGATCCTTGCGAATGAGGGCGCATGCCATATATTGTTGTTGTACACCGGCACAGGCTGATAACTTGCCTGATGAGGAAAAGGCACAGTTAAAAAATAATGCGACAGACAAGCAAAATATTGATTATGCACACAGGTATCAGCGTCAAAACACGATAAGACTACATCCTCATATTTTATGTGTTTTTGATCTAAGAAATCTTTGGCTTGCTTAGCCGCCCAGGTCGCATTGGCACCTTTAGTTTGGGTTTCCCCCGGGATATCCTGGGGATGAAAAACAGAAAACAGGATTAAGAAATCACCCTTAAACTCTTCTTCCAGTATTTTCGCAGTAAAGCTTGCAAAATGGTTGCGCTGTTCAAACCCCAGGACAACAATTATTTTTTCCTTGGGGTACTGGCTTTCTCTGATCGCCGCTAAAGAAAAACGCAATACTTCCGCGTCCTCCTTATAAACAGGAAAAATAACCAAGTGGTACAAACTTTGCCAGCGGTATTGCGCGCTTAAATTCCGGCACCGCTCAAGCCAATCCATATTTCTTTGAACATGTAGTTTATGATGGGCGATTAAAAGAAGCGTTGTCAGGTAAACTGTGCGCACGATCCAGTAAAAATCAAAAATAATTATCAATACGGCGCAGGCTTTGGGATTCATAAAAGACATCCCCGCCAAGAAAATAATTATTCCCCAGGAAACAGCTCCCGGAATGATTTCCAGAAATCTTCTGTTGTAAACTAAACTACTCATTGGCCTTTATTTTAATAATTCTAGGCAGAACAGTAACTTTAGGAGCTACATCCAATTTATACAAATTCTGGTGCATCTGGCCATCCACAGCCTTTTGATAATCAGAAAAGTACAACACGTCACTTGATATATCATAAAAATAACTATGGTTATGACCTGAGAGACTGGCCAATTCCACAGGCTTGAAATCTTCTACCGGCTCGCAGATAATAATTCTTTTTCGGCAAACAAGCATAAAGTGGTAATTATCCGAATACCAAAATGCATCTACTATTACATCCGAGGGATAATCCAAAACAATCCCCTGATCTGCAATTACATCTTCTTCCCGAGTGAATATCTCAGAAACTGCTACCTGGCGGCTATTTAAAAAAATGACCTTTTTTCTATCAAAAGAAATTATGAATTTAAGCGGTTCTTGGGACATCTTCGGAACAAGCGCCGCAAGGCGATGGTGTTCTCCCTGCAAACCTGAAACATAAAGTTTCCTATTTTCATAATCAAGGGAATAAATATTTTTTTGCTCTTTATCAACATAGAAAGAAGAAAAGCTGGTTTTATTCAGCTGTTCAATATCGGTTCTTTTGGCAAACAGGATTATTTTCTCGAATAAAGACGCCTTACCTTGCTCTACTTTAATCTGGCTTGACCACGGATAATGCCCTTGCAATTCCAGCCTGATATTATAAGTGGCGGGCAAAAGCTCATTTAAAGTGGCGGTAGTTTTTTGCTCAATCAATACGCCATCAAGGTAAACATCCGCGCCTGCGGGTTGTGTTTTTAAAACAATCATCCCTGCCTTGGCGAATTTGAAATGGCGATAGTCAAATTTATACCCTAAAGAAAAGGCAAGGATAAAGGGAAGACCGGAAAAGAAAATAAAAACGCTTAAGTAGAATAATGCCGTTCTTATCTTTTGCTCGGGTAACATAATTTTAAGGTTTTAATCCCGCATCAAAGCTAAGGTTTCCGAACGGGTTTTCTGATTTTCTTTAAAGATGCCCCTTACCGCGGAAGTTACCGTCAAAGTCCCGGGCTTTCTTACGCCTCGCATGGACATACAAAGATGCTCTGCCTGAATAACTACCATGCAGCCTTGGGGTTTTAATTTCTCCATGATGATTTCCGCGATCTGCGTAGTCAAACGCTCCTGTACTTGCGGACGGCGAGCCAGCATATCCACAACTCTAGCTAATTTACTTAAACCTGTAACCCGTCCTTGTTTAGGGATATAGGCCACGTGCGCCTTGCCAAAAAACGGCAAAAGATGATGTTCACAAACACTATATAAAGGAATTCCCTTTAAAAGAACTATCTCGTGGTGCTTCTGCTCTAAAAGAACCTCTAAATACTTCTGCGGGTCTTGCCCTACCCCAGAAAATATTTCTTCATACATCTCTGCTACGCGCTTAGGCGTTTCCAAAAGATCTTTTTTCTTAGGGTTTTCCCCGATTGCCACTAATATATCACGGACCGCTTTCTCAATCTTCTTTTTATCCATTCGTTTATCTCCCAGTTAAATTACATATCTATATATTCAATAATCAATAACCAAATTCCAACAACCAAATAAGCTTACCAATAATCAAACATCAATAACCAAACTAGTTATTTACCAATGCAGAATTGCGAAAATATCTTATCTAAAATATCTTTATTTGAATCTTTTCCTAGAACTTCATCCAAACCAGATAATGCGTCTTTTAATTCCTGAGCCACTAACTCCACAGGCAATAAATTATTATCCATAGAACTTACTGCGGAAGCAACAAGTTTATGTGCCTCTTTTAGGGCTTGAATGTGCCGGGTGTTGGAAACAAAAAATCCATCCTGGCAAGAGCCTTGTCTTTTACAGGCCAACCCCACAATTGCTTCTTCCAAAGCCTGTATATTTCTTTCTTTTTTCGCGGAAACTTCCACTATTCTTGGCAAACTCCTGCGGATTACATCCTCTTCTATTCTTTTCTTCAAGTCTATTTTGTTTAAAACCGCAACTGTAATATCGGAGTTGGCCTGACGCAGGATTTTTTTATCGTCCTTGTTCAGTTTAGTGCTAGAATCAAAAACAACCAAAACTACATCCGCGTGTTTTATCTTTTTTCGGGAACGCGACATGGCTTCTTTTTCAATCAAACCGGATGCGTCTTTAAGCCCGGCGGTATCCACTAAACACACCGGCACCCCTTTTAGGGAAATAAATTCTTCTACTGTATCCCGGGTAGTCCCGGCAATAGGAGTAACAATGGAGCGCTCTTCTTTAAGAATGGCATTTAAAAGAGAAGACTTCCCGGCATTAGGCTTTCCGCAAATAACAACGTGGATCCCATCGCGCATCATCTTCCCGTAGAAAGAAGTTTGAATAAGGCTATTTAATTTATCAAGCGCGTCATTTAATTTGCCCAACAAGGCATCTTTATCAATATTGCCGATTTCCTCATCGGGGAATTCAATATTTGCCTCTAATAACGCTAAAGATTCCAAAAGCCCCTGGCGGATTTTATTTATTCTCTCTGACAAGCCGCCCTTTAGTTGTCTTAAGCTTACCCTGAGGGCTTCTTGGCTCTTGGCGTGGATAATATCAAGCACTGATTCTGCCTGGGCCAAATCAATTCTTCCGTTTAAAAAGGCACGCTTGGTAAATTCACCCGGAGCGGCAAGGCGCGCGCCGCAGGATAAAACCAAATCTAAAACACTTTTTAAGGCCACCATCCCGCCGTGACAGTTTATTTCCACAATATCTTCTTTGGTATAAGTGCGAGGAGCCCGCATGACAGTCAACAGGACCTCATCTATGATTTTTTCGTTTTGCGCTTTTCGCTTTTCGCTTTTCGCTTCCATGATCCAACCATAATGAACCATATGACTCTTAAAAGTAGACGGCTTCTTATTGCTTTTGGCAGAGAAAACTTTATCTGCAACTAGCAAGGCGTCTTTACCACTTATGCGCACAATCCCAATCCCGCCTTCTCCGCAAGGTGTAGCAATCGCTGCGATAGTATCATTTAAATTTAAACTCTGCATATTGATCATTAGAATGCTTTTTTAATTTAGAAGATAAAAAGGTTAATACTTCCAATCAGGCGCTTTACCTGCAGTTATCTTTACCACTTCTGCAGTTCCCGGATCTGCTATTAAAATACTACACCCTCCCCACATTCCTAAGAAACCATATTCGCATGATTGGAAAATAACAAATTTTTTATCGGGGCTCCATGATGCTTCAGAAGCACCTGGATTAAATTTGTAATCATAACCATCAAAACTATATACTTTAAATTCATTTCCTTTATCATCTACACAATACACATTTCCGGCTTTCACTATAATGTCGTTTGCCCTTGAATAATGACTCACCAGTGAACTTTCTTTATTTTCAACTACTTCTACATTGCTACCATCTGAATCCATGATAAACGTTCTCCATTGACCATTTCTCATTGCCGTGAAGAAAATTCTTGAACCATCCGATGACCATTGAGGAAATAAGCAATTTGAATTCGTCCTATCGATATTATGATATAGCATTTGTCTATTTTTACCATTAGCGGATATTTTATACACATTTGAATACTGCCCATCCCTATTAACGTAAATTATTTCGCCCTTCAGGCTGTTTAAGAAAGTTTCCGCTTTGTTTATCTTTATTATATTCAATACTAGAACTAAAATAACAAAGCCGCCAACAAGAAATAAAACTCCAAGAATTATTCTTTTCTTCTCCATCACCCCTCCTCATAGTATAGCAAAATTATACTCTCTGATTAAGCGGGTGGCTTGGCTGTGTTTTTGCGGGATCTTGGAAGCCCCGAGCGGGCAAGGTTCGCCCGCTAAAAACATATAGCGAGAGCGAGGGGCTGGAACGAAGTGCAGCCCCGCCACGCTGGGGCGGGGCAAACGTTCCCGCAAAAATACAGACAAGGCCCCGCTACCAATCATCGGCTTTTAATAACTTAATATATCTTCCCTGGCTTCTCCGACCACAAACAGCGACCCAGTCACCAATATTAAATCTTTTTCCTTCGCCTCTTCTTTAGCTAAACACAAGGCTTCTTTTACGCCGGAAGTTTGCCGCGTATCTTTCTTAGGAAAATATCGCGCTAAGACTTTTGGTTCTGTGGCGCGCGGATTACTGGATTTAGTTAAAATAACTGTACCCGCTAAAGTGCGCAATTGCGCGCAAATCCCCCTTATATCCTTATCCTGTGAAATCCCTAAAACCAAGATTAACTTATTATAGCGGAAATTAGCCCTGATAGCTTCTTTTAATGCTTTTGCCGAAGCTTTATTCTGCGCACCGTCTAAAACAATAAATGGCTTTTGAGAAATCACCTCGCATCTTCCCGGCCAAAAAGTGCCTGCGAGGCCTTTTCGAATTTTACTATCGCTTATTTTTGCTCCAAAATAAGACAAGGCCTTAACCGCTTCTTTTGCAACATTCGCGTTTATCTGCTGATGAAACCCTAAAAGTTGAGTTTTAAACTGCGTTAATTTATTTTTCTTTATTTCGTAAATCTTTGCGCCAACATCTATACATCTTTTTCTAATAACATCTAACGCCTCTTTTTCCTGCGGCGCGCAAATCACAATTGGTTTTGCACTTTCGGATTTCGGATTTCGGATTTCGGATTTGATTATTCCGGCCTTTTCTCTTGCTATTTGCCTTAGAGTTTTACCTAATTTGTCCGTATGCTCATAGCTAATAGGGGTAATCACACAAACTTGGGCATTAGTAGTATTTGTTGCGTCTAACCTTCCGCCCATGCCAGTCTCTAAAACCGCGAAATCTACTTTTTTTTCTTTAAAATAAACAAAAGCTAGCGCTGTGTAGGCCTCAAAGAATGATAATGGGCCATATTTTAAAATCCTATTGTATTGTTCTATTTTAGGCCTTAGTTTTTTAACTAAGCGCGTTAAATCTTTTTTCTCAATCATGCCTTCAAATTCTTTTGGCTGAAGGCTGATAGCTGAAGGCTGACAGCTGAAGACACGAATTCTTTCCCTGAAGTCTGACAGGTGCGGAGAAGTGTATAATCCGGTTTTAAATCCCGCTTCTTTTAATATCTGGGCGATAAAAGCGCTTGTAGAACCCTTGCCCTTACTGCCGGCAACATGGATTACGCGCAAGCTTTCTTGGGGATTTCCAATAAGGGAAAGAAAATCTTTGATGCGCTCTAACTTTACAGAATCCTTGTAAGAATAATACGGGATTTTCTCGTAATTAATGAACGATTCCAAATATTTGATTGCTTCCGGGTAAATCATTTTACTTAATGTTTAAAGTGCCTTGTCCCGGTAAAGACCATGGCGATCTTATGCTTATCTGCCATCTTAATGATCGCCTCATCAGCAATAGAGCCTCCGGGCTGAATGATCGCCCTGATCTTAAATTTCGCAGCTAATTGTATGGCATCTTCTTTGGGAAAAAATGCGTCCGAGGCCATAACTGAACCAATGGCTAACTTGCCGGATTTCTTGGTAGAAATAAATACCGAATCCACCCGGGACATTTGCCCCGCGCCAATACCGACGGTTTTTGCGCCCTTAACTAAAACAATGGCGTTTGATTTCACATGCTTGGCCACTTTCCAGGCAAAAAGAAGCGACTGCATTTGCGATTTTGAAGGTTTCAAAGAAGTTACTGTTTTTAGCTCTTCCGGATTAAAAAGTTTACCGTCGCCGTCCTGAACGAGAAGCCCGCCACTTACCCTCTTGAAATCAACTTGCGCTATCTTATCAAGTAACCCGGAGAATTCCAAAAGCCTTAAATTTTTCTTAGCGGTTAATAATTCTACTGCCTCTTGCGCGAATCCGGGGCAGACGATACATTCTAAAAATCCGCTCCTGGCGATTAATTTAGCCAGATTTAAATCTATTTTTCGGTTAATTGCCAAGATCCCGCCAAAGGCGGATAATTTATCGCAGCTCCAGGCATCACGGTAAGCTTTCAGGATATTTTTATTTTCCGCTACCCCGCAAGGATTATTGTGCTTGATAAAAACTACTCCCGGATTGGAAAATTCCTGGACAATATTTATCGCGGCATTAAGGTCCAAAATATTATTAAATGACAATTCTTTTCCCCAAAGCTGTTTCATCCCGCAAATACCAACGCAGGCATTTTGATCGCGGTAAAACGCTCCCCTTTGATGCGGGTTTTCTCCGTAACGTAAATCCTGCAGCTTAGAAAATGACAAACTTAATTTATCCGGAAATTGGTTATTTGATGTTTGGTGATTATTTAAAATGTGTTCCCCCAAATATGCATTGATAGCTGAATCGTAACAAGATGTAACCTTAAAAACTTCTACGCCCAATTCCTGAAGCGTCTTTTCTGATAAAAAGCCTTTGCTGCGCTTAAGCTCCTCGGAAACCTGCGCGTAGCGTAAAGGTGAAGAAATAACCGCCACTGACCTGTGGTTCTTGGCTGCCGAGCGAAGCATACTGGGCCCACCGATATCAATATTCTCAATTGCCTCTTCTATTGGAATACCTTCTTTTTGAATTACTTTCTCAAAAGGATAAAGATTAACTACCACCATATCAATCAAACCGATATTGTGCTTTTTCACAGTTTCCATATGCGCGCTATTATCACGCACCGCCAAAAGCCCACCGTGGATCTTAGGGTGGAGAGTCTTAACCCTGCCATCGAGCATTTCCGGAAAACCGGTGTAATCTGAAACTTCAAGCACAGGAATATTATTGTCTCTAAAAATTTTTGCCGTGCCTCCGGTAGAAAGAATTTCTACTCCAAAACTTTGCAGGACTTTGGCAAAGTCGAGAATTCCTGTTTTATCAGAAACACTGATCAATGCGCGTTTAATTTTTAGCATATATTATCCTTTCTTCTTTCCCCCACAACTCACCCTCACTCATAACTCATAACCAACCCCATGCTCTTTATTTATTACACTTAAACACTATATAGTCACCGTCCTGAACAATATATTCTTTGTTCTCAAGGCGGATATGATTATTTTGCCTGGCCTGAGAAAGCCCGCCATCTTTTATGAGGTCATCGTAGCTTAAGACCTCGGCGCGGATAAAACCTTTCTGGATATCCGAATGAATACATCCGGCTGATTCGTAGGCATTGGCGCCTTTTTTTATTGACCAGGCGTGCGCGTCTTTATCTCCGGCGGTAAAAAAGGAAATATATCCAAACCCGTAGTAGGCGTTAAATAAAAGTTTTTCTTTTTCTTGCGCATCCTCTGGCTTACAGAAAAATATGGGTTTATTAGTCAAAAACGGAAAGGCTGCGGAAATCTTTTTCTCTTCTTCAGTTAATTCCAAAGTTGAAAGCATATTTTCTTTGGAAAGGCAGTCTTTGGCGCGCAAAAGTAATTCCTTTTCTAATGCTTCGGCTCCGCGTGAAAGCCTTAATTCCACAAATTCCAAGTCTGTCATCACTAAAACCAAGCGTGACTCTTCAAGGGAGATTATACCATCTGCCTCTTTAAGTTTATCTTCCTGAGTTAAAATATCCGCCTGTATAAAAACTTGTTTTGCCGACTTAAACATCTGCTCCAAAGTTTTTACTCTCTGGTCAACAATATTGGCTTTGCCTTGAGAAAAACCATCAATACCAAAAATACCGATCTTCATGATCCATACCTTTCTGGAGCACCAAAATATTGCCCCGGAGTATTTTATTTAATTTCCGGCGCGCTGGACAGATTTATATCCGGAACTTCGGGATAAATTAATGGTTTATTAAAATCCCTACTGATTTTCCGCGTCCTGTTTACGCGAAGCCTGATAGTGGCTTATAATCGTGGAGGCAATCTTATGCGGAACCTCGGCATAATGCGAAAAACGCATAGTGTAACTTCCCCTGCCGCCGGTTAAAGACCTTAAGTCATTAGCGTAAGTAAACATTTCCGCAAGCGGTATTGAGGCTTTTAACACTTGGGTCTTACCTTTTACTTCCATACCAGCCATGTGGCCTCTGCGGGAATTTATGTCTCCGCTTACCCCGCCAAGGCAATCTTCAGGTATAGAAATATCTACCTGCATCACCGGCTCAAGAAGAACCGGCCCAGCCTCGGCCACTGCCTTTCTTAAGGCCATGGCTCCGGCAATCTGAAAGGCCATATCCGAAGAATCTACGTCGTGATACGAACCATCCACCAGGGTTACTTTTAAATCCACAATCGGATAACCCGCAACCGCGCCTTCAGAGCAAGCCTGCAAAATACCTTTTTCCGCAGAAGGAATATAATTTCTTGGGATGGCACCTCCAAAAATCTTATCTACGAATTCAAAACCTTCTCCTCTTAACTTAGGCTCAATTTCAATCCAGACATCGCCGTATTGCCCGCGGCCGCCAGACTGGCGTTTGAATTTTCCCTGCACCTTGATTTTCTTAGTAATAGTTTCTTTGTAACTTACTTTGGGAGTGCCAAGCTCTACTTCCACATTAAAGCGCTTTTTTATTCTTCCTACCATAATCGCTAAATGCAAATCTCCCATCCCGGAAATGATAAGCTCTTTACTCTGGGGATCATGAGTAAAATGAAAGGTCGGGTCTTCAGCGGCTAACTTATGCAAGGCCAGGGAAATTTTATCCTCATCGGCGCGGGATTTAGGCTTCACCGAAGCTGAAATCGCAGGCTCCGGAAAAACAAGAGGCTCAAACAACACCGGGGATTTTTCATTGGCTAAAGAATCGCCGGTTACGGTGTCTTTTAATTTGGCAATGGCCACAATATCTCCGCAAGAAGCCGCCTCAACCGCGCGCTGTTCTTTTCCTTGCAAAATATAGATACTGCCGAATTTCTCTTTGAGCTTCTTGGTGGCATTATAAAAGGTGCCATTGGAAGACAGGGATCCGGAAAAAACCCTTAATAAAGTAAGCTGGCCAACATAAGGGTCAACTATGGTCTTAAAGACAAAGGCGCTGAAGGGCCCATCATGCGTTAAGCTTACTTCTTTATCTTCTGCCAAGACAGGCGCGCGCTCAAGAGGATTAGGCATATATTCTATGATATCCTCCAATAAATCCTGCAATCTTTTATCCGTAACCGCCGAGCCGCTTAAAACCGGAAAAAGTTTGCGCTTAACAACTGCCTGCTTCAGGCCGTTTTTGATCTGGTCAACAGAAAGCTTCAGGGTGTCCAAATAGGTTGCCAATAAAGTATCATCGCTTTCGGCAATGGCCTCCATTAAATCCGGGTCTTCCAAGGTCTCAATAATCACGCAGGCTTTAGAAAAGCGCGATTTTAAATCTGCCAGCACTCTTTGGGCGGAGGCGCCTTCCTTGTCTATTTTATTTAGAAAGAACATTACCGGCAGATTTTGCTCTTCTGCCAAATCCCAAGCTTTTTCCGTGCCTACTTCTATGCCGCTTGCGGCATCTACCACGATTATGGCGCTGTCTACTGCGCGCGCAGATGATAGAGGTTCGCCAAAAAAATCCGCGTAACCCGGAGCATCCACCATCTGGATGCGGCAACCCTTATAATCACAATATAAAAAGCCGGCGTTAATTGAACTTTTTCTTTCAATTTCGTCAAAGCTATAATCACTAACAGTATTGCCTTCGTTGATTGCGCCTTTGCGGGTTGTAGCATGAGCAAAAAAGAGCATGCTTTCTGCCAAGGAAGTCTTGCCTGACTGGGCATGGCCCAAAAGAATAAAATTGCGCTTGTTCTTGGTATCCATATATTTTAGCTCCTTAAATAAACAATACCACTGGCGCTTATTGTTTATTTAACTCCGCGATTTTGCGCGGAGTCTTCGGGTTAGTATATTATCAAAAGATAAATAGACTATATATTTTTATGGATATTCCTAAGGTTTATTAATTATATAATACACAAAAAGGCGGGTCAAGGGATAAAACCATCCCCTGTTTTACTCTAGATAGGTATAAATCTTGCCCTTGTAATTGCGTAACACATATTTTCCCTTAGCCTGGGAAAGAATGTAATTAGGGCCCACCGGGATCTTACCGCCTCCTCCAGGACCATCAATTACATAAGTAGGAACCGCGTAACCTGAAGTATGCCCGCGCAGTTTTTCCATGATGTTAATGCCCGTGGCAACCGGAGTGCGGAAATGCTGGGTGCCTTTAACCGGATCGCACTGGTAAATATAATACGGCCTAACTCGAACTTGCAGTAATTCATGCACCAATTTTCTCATGATATACGGCCGGTCATTGATGCCTTTTAAAAGCACAGACTGACTTCCCAAAGGAATACCTGAATCCGCCAGCATATCGCAGGCGATCTTGCAACGCTTGGTAATTTCTTTGGGATGGTTAAAGTGTATGCTCATCCAAATGGGCGAATATTTCTTAAGCATATTCACCAGATTTTCGGTAATGCGTTGCGGCAAGGTAACCGGAATGCGCGTTCCAATGCGCAAAAATTCAATATGCGAAATGGCCCGGATCCTTTGGATCAAAGATTCTAACTGCTCATCTTCCAAGAAAAGCGGGTCTCCTCCGGAAATAAGCACATCCCTTATTTTCTTATTCTGGCTTAAATATTCGATTGCCGCGTCAAATTTGTCCACTCCATTGGTTTTTTCTTCAACATGGTCTCCCACTAAACGCCTGCGGGTGCAGTGGCGGCAGTACATCGCGCAATGATCAGTTGCCAATAAAAGCGCCCTGTCGGGATAACGATGCACCAAATGCGGCGCCGGAGAATCCCTGTCTTCGGCGCAAGGATCAGTCATTTCATGCGCGGAAACAGCTGACTCGTCTTTTACCGGCACAGCCTGCCTTCTAATCGGGCACTGCGGGTCATCTGCATCCAAAAGCGCCGCCCAATAAGGAGTAATCGCCATGGATAATCTACCCTTAGCTTTTTCAATCCCTTTTTCCTCATCAGCTGTCAAGCGGATTATCTGCGAAAGGACATCTCTGGTGCAAACCCTGTTCTTGATCTGCCAATGCCAATCCTCCCAATCTAACGGATTGACATCTTTGTAGATCCCAATCTGCTGATAATCTCTGGATCTTCTGGAGGTTCGTATCGAAGGAGAAAATTCCACCTGCTGCTTTTGTGTCTCTAAAGCGCTGTTTCCTTGGGAGTTATCAAGCTGGCTCAATTTTTTCCTTTCTTTTGCAGGCGCTCTTAAGGATCGCCTCAATTAGATCTTCATAACGCATGCCATTGGCATACGCCATCAAGGGGAAATTGGAATCTCTGGGGGATAAACCCGGCAAAGGATTGATTTCCAAGACATAAGGAATATTATCTTCGCTCAAGCGTATATCAGTACGCGAAATATCAAAACATCCAATGGCATGATGCGTCCTGAGAGCCACTTCTTTTATTTTTCTTTCGGTTTCTTTATCAAGGGCCGCCGGGCAATGAAATGTGGGAGTAAGGCCTAACTCAGCATTGCCCTGGTATTCTTTCATCCTCCAGGAATAAAAATATTCCCCGCTTTTTTCACAGCTTGCAAAATCTATTTCCATCACCGGCAAAATAGTGGTTTTATCATCTTCTAATATCCCGACGGTAAATTCTCTGCCATTGATAAATTCCTCTACTAACGCTTCCTGATGATAAACAGAAATTACTCTGTATACTTCCCGGGATAATTCACCCTGATCATGCACAACGCTTGTTTTATTAATCCCTTTGGCAGAGCCTTCGCAATTGGGCTTTACAATCAAAGGAAACTTAAGTTCTGGATTCAGCTCTTCGTCTGTCTTGCTAAAAAGCTGATAACGCGGAGTAGGAATATTCTCCGCGCTTAATATTTTCTTGGTAACCGCCTTATTTAAGGCAATGGCCAGAGAAAAAGTATTGGAGCCTGTGTGCGGAATTCGTAAATACTCCAAAAGCGCCGGGATCTCTGACTCGCGCATCTTCCCGGATTTTCCTTCGGCAACATTAAAAACCATATCAACCTTATTATTTTTGAAGAAGCTAAAAAGATTTTCATACTCTGCTTCAACCGGGGTTACATCATGCCCGCGGGATTGGAGGGCGCCTACTATAGCATTAATTGTATCCTGAGTATCAAACTCGGAGAAATAATCTATGGGCTTGGTCTCGTCTTTTTTCTTTAAATTATAAGTCAGGGCGACTTTCATTTTTAATTCAGGTTGTGCCTTTTTAGGGCCGCGTTTAAAATCTTGCCGATAATCTGTTCATAAGATATACCTGTTTCTCTGGCTACTATTTGAAAAACATCTTCCGTGGAAAGCGAAGGTAAAGGATTGATCTCTAAGACATAAGGATGCCCGTCGTTTGTGACCCTAAAATCCACCCTGCCGAAATCACAGCATTCAACCGCATTATATACCTTTAAAGCTATCTGCGATATCTTATCTCTTAATTCTGCGCTTATCTTAGCCGGGCAAATATATTCCAAACGATCAGAGGTGATCCGCGAAAAGGTATAAAATTTCTCATTGAGTTTTAATTTTCCGTCTATCTTGATCTGCACCGGAGGCAAAACTTCAACCGGGTCATTTCCCACCAGGGCAACTGTAAATTCCTGGCCGACAATAAATTCTTCAATAAGAGCAGGCTGCTTATACATATTTATAATTTGATCTGCTTGTTTCTTAAGCTCCTCCATATTTTCCACACGCGAGCTTTCGGTTAATCCTTTGGACGAGCCTTCAAAGCGAGGTTTAACGATCAAGGGATAATGCAGGTGGTCTGAATCCACTAAAGCATCCAGGGATTTTATTTCAAAGAATTTCGGGGTAGGTATTTTCTCCGAGATAAATATTTTTTTGGCCATGACCTTATCCAAGGTTAAGCCTAAAGTTAAGGCATCCGATCCCACAAAAGGCACCCCGGACATTTCCAGCAAAAGAGGAACCTGTGATTCACGGTTTCTTCCGGAAATGCCTTCAGAAATATTAAACACGATATCCACGCCTAATTTGCCCATACCTTCCATAACATTATAGGCGTTTCCGATTTTTTTTACCTTAAAACCTTGAGATTCAATGGCGTTTGCGATAACCTCGATGGTAGACGGATGGTCAAACTCGGCGTTTGCGTCAGGCGGGTCGTTTTCTTTGAATTTATATTCTGTTTTTAAATCGTAGGTCAAACCAACTGTTTTCATTTATAAGTAAAACAAAAAAAATAAGGGCCCCTTCTTAGCCCTTTTCTTTAAACTTCTATATTTTTTCCAAGTTTTGTCTTTTCTTTCTCTGTAAGTTTATTTGCTTCTTATTTATTTTTTATCACAATGGGCGGCTTTTGTCAAGGAATTTCTACGGGCAATCAGCGTCGAGAAATGATATTTTATCTTGCGGTGGATAAAAAATAGGTGAGGTTAAGCAATTCTGCCGCCACATCCATGTTTCTTATTTTTATTTCTTTGGAAGATGAGAGAGAAACCGGGGCAAAGTTAAGTATAGCCTTAACCCCTGCGTCCGCTAATTTATCGGCAAGCGCCTGGGCCGCTTCTTGGGGCACAGCAATAATGGCAATATCCACTTTAAGCCAAGCTAACACCGAAGCCATGCCTTTAGTGCTATAGACATCGATCCCTTGAAACTTTTTTCCTATTTTAAGCGGATCATTGTCAAATAAAGCTACGATGTGTAAATTCATTTTCTTAAACCCTTCATAAGCGGCTAAGGCTGCCCCCAGATTCCCGCTTCCGCAAATACATAAATTCCATTTCCTGCGTAAGCCCAAAATCTCAGAAACCCTGGACTTTAACTCTTGGGCCCGATACCCCACTCCGGGAGAGCCGAATTTACCAAAGTATGAAAGATCTTTGCGGATTTGATGCGGATTAAGGTCAAGTTGTTGAGCTAATTCTTCAGAGCTAATTGTGGCATTCAGGCCTTTTTGGCGCAGGTAATCATCCAAAAACCTCAGATACAGGCTTAAACGGCTAATTGATATTTCCGGAGGCTTTTTCATTTCTTGGCCAATCGCTTCTTTAACGCGTACTGAATTATTTTTAAGCGTGATAAAAATATTACTGCTGCGCCAGGCCTGAATAACAAACAATACGACCAAGCAGCGCAATCATAGATTAGTATTTCCGGTAAATGCCATAAAAACCCTAAGAGCGACTCGTTCTTAATAATAGCAAGATATCTATTTTTTATCAAGTCGGCTAATAAGCTGTCGCTTATACTTGCTCTGGCAAAAATTTTCCCACTTACAGCTTCTTTTCTTAAGGTAGCGCCTCTGGCGTGATATGCCACTGCCAAGGGGGCATAAAAGCCTTTCCAGCCTTTACGCTGGGCGCGCCAAGCAATATCCAAGTCTTCATAAAAGAAGCCAAAACTTGAATCAAAATAATTTTCCTCTTTAATTTTATCAAGCATCTCTTTTTTATATAAAGCAACTGCCCCGTTTACGCCAAAACAAAAACCGGGATCCTGGAATTTCCTGCGGTCTTTTTGAGAATACCCCCGCTCGCGTGGGGTCCTGAAACAGCTTAAAAAAAGGCCGGTGGTGTCTATGGTTTTCTTATCCATGCGCAAGATCTTGCCGCTTACCATGCCCACTCCAGATAAGAATCCTTTAAGCGCCTCTTCCAAAAAGTTATTTTCAAGGATAACATCATCATTCAAGCAGAGTATATACTCTGCGCTACTTTTTTCTATGCCGATGTTTAAAGAGTCACAATAAGAAGTTGAAACTTGGCAAATGTGCAAATGGGCCGAGGGGGCGGCCCGTTTAATCTTGCCTGATAAGAAACTGTTCAGGCTGTTATCAATAACTATGACCTGCAGATGAGAGTGGCTTTGAGCATGCACTGAAACAAGGCAGTCAAACAAATACCTTGAAATGCCGGAGGCCACAATAATAACGCTTACTAATTCGTTTGACTTATCCATTTTTGCATAATATTATAACACAATGTTATACCCATTCCTAATCTTCATCTGCCTGAGGCCTTTTCTTTCATCAATGGCTTATCCACTTGAAAATACAGTTTATACTTGCCTGTGCATCATATTTCTTCTGTTTTGGGTATTGAAAAATATAAAAGATGTAAAAATACCGGGATTTACCCTCTGGATGGTGGGAGCGTTTGTTTTGTTGCCCTATCTATTAATGTTGGCTTTGCCTAATCCGGATCTGGGATTAGAAAGGATACTGCAATATGCCGCATCAGGGCTTATTTTTATTTGCGCCGGCTTCTTAAAAGATAAGCAACGCCAGAAATTAATCTACTGCGTGGTCTTCTCGGGGATAATAATAGCAATACTTGCTATTTACCAATATTTCTTCGGCTTCTCTCACACGCAAGAATACATGGCGGGGAAAAATATTATAAACCATTTTGCTTCGGATTCTTTAGGCACAAGACGCGTATTCTTGCCCTTTGTAACCGCTAATATCCTTGGCGCGTATTTGGCCATGGTTATTCTTATAGCGGCAGGCTTAAAAAAAAGAGCGTATTTGTGCTTGATATTATTCTTCGCTTTGCTTCTTACCGGTTCCATCAGCGCGCTTGTCAGCATATGCGCGGGCCTGGCATTATTTTTTGTTTTAACCGCGAAGATGAACAAAAAATGGCTGCTGTATCTGGGGGCAATCGCCATATCTATTGCCGCGGTATTTTTATTCAGAATGCTTTACCTAAAGCAACATTTTTCTCCCGGGTTTTCTGCCCAGATGCGCCTGGAATACTGGGAACAAACCTGGCAGATAATCCAAAGAAGCCCGGCATTTGGCATAGGAAGCGGTAATTTTAACCTGGCCCACTCACGCTTCGCGCATCAATCATATTTGCAGTTATGGGCGGAATCTGGAATATTAAGCCTGACTGCCTTTCTGTGCCTGGTTTTTTCTGTTTTTTTCTATGGCGCCAAAAGAATAAAAACCCATAATCCCCAAGCATCCGCCTTAATGGGGGCGTATCTGGTTTTTCTAATAGACAATTTATTCAGCTTCAGTTTTTTTCTTCCAGAAATATCCTGGATCTGGTGGGCGGTAGGCGGGGCGATTTTAAGCCTAAGCTAAAACCTTCTCGGAAACTTCCTTTCCATCCAATATGCTATCCTCCATAGACATATACCTCCATGAGCCGTACCTGCCGCAGGGGAAAATATCATTCTTATTCAGAAACTTCATAATGGTGTTACGCGCAGGCTTATAATTTTCGTCATATATCGGATAGGCGCATTTTATATCGTTTACGTCCCAGGCCACAACATCATTCTTGCTCTCTAGTATTCCCGCTTTGACCAGGTCACCGATGATTTTTTTATTTATACTCTTCCTGTCCAGCGGCCTCCATGGCGAATAAGAAGTTTCAGTATAAATTATTCCCTTTCCTTCTGGAGCGAGAAAATCGGAAAAATTATGCGCAAAGCCGACACGAAAAAAACTAAATTCCTTTTCCGGGAAATACACCCAATGCTTATCCGCGGCATTCTTTCTTTTTATGCCCAAATTGAGGTTATAGACTGAATTCCATTTTAGTTTTGAAAGCGCCTTATTCACAGCAGGCGGAGCGATCTGGATGAGGTTTTTTAAACCCGGCATTGCTATCGTGGTAATTAAAACATCGTAGTTTTCTTTTTCTCCTGAAGAAAACACAACTTCCTTTCTTTTAAGATCAATTTCCCGAGCCTGACGGTTACAATAAATATTCACTAATTGCCGGCTAAAGGCAAAGGGCAGCTTTTCGATCCCGCCTTTCTTGGGATACCAGAAAGAAGCGTTATAGCCTAAACGCGTGTCGCTGTCGGTAATCGTCCCCTCCAGGACCTGTTTTAACGAAGGAACCGGAATAAAGCTCTGAAGCCACGAACAGGTAAGCTTATCCGGAGAAAGGGTCCAAAATTTAAGATTGTACGGAATCATAAAATAGCGCGCTATCCCGTTGCCAAAATTATGGCGTATCCAATCCAGAAAGTTTCTATGGCTGTTTTTTTTCTGCACATCCACAGAGACCCTGTCCAGTAAACACTCTTTTACCACTTGTTCCGGAAGGCCATATAAATTCGCCTGAAAAGGATAACGCGTATAACCTGCGAAAGCATATATAAAGGAATTTCTCTTATGCATGGCAAGGTTGCTTCCTAAAAGCTGCTGCACCAAATTAAACGCATAATCAGTCCTAAAATGCATCAAGTGCCCATCGTAATCAAAAGTAAAACCATCCACATGCTTAGAGCGGCACAACCCTCCTACCTGCGGCTCTTTTTCAAAGGATAAAAAATGCGCCCCCTTTTGTTTTAAGTGCCACGCCGCGCTTAAACCAGCTATTCCTGCGCCTAAAATAATAATTTTTTTCTTACGCATCAACTTTGACTTTTGCCATCAACCACATTATGGGGATACTTACGCCCAAACACAAAATAATCACTAATAATCCGGCCAAATTTGAGAAACGGCTGGTGATTACCCCGCAGGAAACAAAAAACAAAGCTAAACCCAGCATCAGAAATAAGGTTTTTTTCTTGGACGGGATTTTCTGCAAAAGGCGCAGGCAAAAATGATCACCGCTTTTTTTCACAATAGACCTGCCCTGTTTTAACCTAACCCAGATCAAAAACGCGCTGTCAAAAATCGGCAGGCCCAAAAGTAAAAGCGGGCTTATAAGGGCGATCTTGCGCTGCATGGGGGCGTAATCAATCATAAGCGCGGTTAGAGATAAAACAAACCCTAAAAAATGGCTTCCGGAATTGCCCATATATATGCGCGCGGGAGGAAAATTAAAAATAAAGAATCCCGAGGCGCAGGCCAAAAGCGAAGCCGCAATCACTGTCACAATGGGCTGGCCGGTAAACAAGGAAATAACTAAAAATCCTGCGCTTATAAAAACAGTTGTCCCGGCTGTTACCCCGTCCAACACATCAAGGTGATTAAATGCATTGGTAATCCCCAGCACCCATATATAGGTAATAATTATATTAACCCATGGCCCGATATAAACAATCTCTGTTTTTATTCCTCCCGCTACGGCAATAGAGCAGGCGATAATTTGCGACAAGAATTTTAAACCCACTGAAAATTCATGGACATCGTCAAGCAAGCCAAAAATAAACATAGCTAACGAAGCCATGATCAGAAATTGCATCTTGGGATAGGAATTACCTAATACAAGATACGCTTCTGCCGTGGCAAAAAACCCTGCGGCAATAGCTATACCGCCTGATGCTAAAACGCCATCGGAGGCGCGCAATGAAGAGCCCCTAGAAGCAAGCCTGCTCAGGAATAAGGTAAGGCTTAAGGTGAATAATAACCCTGAAGCGAAAATACACACCCCTAAAAGCATTTTCCCTCTTTTGGTTTACCGTTTTATATGGACACCGGCTTGCGCGAGAAAAACATCCTGCAATAAAAAACAAGCTTGGTGCTTATGGAACATTTCCTTAAGAACGCCCTTAAAAAATAATTGTAATCACTAAGGCAGGCCTCTGCGTCTTCAGGGCTTAAAATATGCGAGCTGTATCTGGCTTCTTCAAATTTAGAGCTTAAGCGGAATAAAGAATTATCCTTTAAGTCCATCTGCTGCTCTATTTTAGATGCGTAATAAAGCGGCGGAAGGATTTCTTGGTAAACTGCCCTGGAGTAAAATAAGGCCTGGCGCAAGTGCGCATAAAGCCGCAAGATAAACTGCCTGGGCTGGCCTGCAAGAGATTTGATGTTTAACCTTTCTATTTGCGCAAGTATATATATTAAGGCGAGCAAAACGGCCAAAAGAATAAAAAATGCCTGCGCGAACACAGGCGCAATCGCCCAAAGGCTGCCATGGCTTAAAACTGATCCGGTACCGGCCTGCGGGGCAGGTATTTCTATGGGCAAAGGTTGAGCCGGCTCTGGCGCAGTTGGTTCCAACAAGCCCGAAGCTGGATTTTGCCCTGGGGCCTGTTCTTTTCCGGGGGCAAAATCTGCATCATATCTTGTTTGGTGCTTTATTTCAAACTCCTTCCATGACCTGATATCGTTTAAGGCTTCGCCTGCCTTATCAACAGCCTCTGCAAACAAAGACGATTTATTTATGAAATCTTCCGCCTGCTTATGAAAACTCTCAACCTGGGAAAGCGAAGAAGCCTGTTTTAATTCTTGCACCAAAGAAGATTGCTTTATTCTCTGCCCCAGGGAAAAAGGCGCCTGTAATTTAAAAAGTTCGTTTATCTGTTCCTGCGAAGCGGAAATCTTTCTGCTTATTTTCTCCTGGATATAAGATTTCAAGATCTGAAGCGCCTGATTCTTGTCTTCTTCCACCCCCCAGCCGGGAGTGCGCAAAAATGAAACAAGCCCCTGCTCTGCGCGGTCTACTTCCACAAGCACGGCATCATCGCGCACTAAAATATTTAGCATGCCTAAAAGCGACAATTTGTCCTTCGGGTAATAACCTTCAGAGACAAGAGGAAGCATTTTATCCAGCAAAACAGACTGCAGCTTATAATAATCCTTGGGATCAATAATATCCCCCGCTTCACCGATATCGGCAAAAACCCCTCCATGTAAATATCTGCCTGCTGATAATTTAGCGGTCAAAAATAATCCTGCGCAAGAAATCAATAGCACAAAAAGCATCGCCAAAAACCCGGAAGAATTAAAAAGGGCGGAGGCGGAACTGTCCTCTGCCCCCCAGATACGATAAAACCTTATGCGCATTAATAGGCATCCTGCCAAAAGATAAACCCCTAAAAGAAATATGTCTAGATTTGTGTATTTTTGTATAAAAATACCGCAACAAAGAATAAGCGTAAGGCTTAATATCTCTATGTATCCTTTATGTTTGCGGGAAGATGAGGCAAAACTTAAGACCATCATTAATAATACCGAAGTCTGCGCGCCTATCCCGATGATCTCTTTATAGAGAAGGTGGGAATTAACAATAGCTGCCCCCTGCAATAAAATTATCCCTATGCACAGCGCGGTAATAAGGTTTCTTAAACCGCGGGAATCTGAAGAAATAAAAAAAATGCGGTAAATATTCCCTGCCAAAAAAACTGCCGCTCCGGCAGCAATAAGAAAAGAATGGGCGGATCGCAAGAGAATGCAAGCCGACAACACCATCGCTGTCATAATAACGCGTTCGTATAAAGATTCTCTTTCTTCCATATCCGCCTAGCGCAAAAACGCCTCCTCAAAATATTGGTTGCAGGGCAAAACAACCGGAGAAAACGTGGTGCTGTTTAATAATTTTATTTGTGAATCTTTGATAACGCGCTCTGTGGACAAATTACTTAAGAAAGAGGCGGATAAAAGGACTAAGGGTATAAAAGAAAAATCCCTTTTATCAAGCGGCACAGCAGCGCTTAGGATCTCCCATTCGGCATCCGGCATAATAATGATCACCGTGGAATCATGCTGTAAAAAACGCCGATGCCCTTCAAAAAGCTCAACAACGCTTGTTTGGCTGTCTGCCTGAGCAACTGACAAAAACTTTAAGATCTCCTGCATATGCTCATTTCCTTTATTGAAATCTATGCGCGCATATGAACCGGTATGCGCCACAAGCTCAACAGAGACGCCCTGATCCAGTAAATACTTTGTTATAGAAGCGGCTAAGCTGACTATATAGTCTGAAAGCCTTTTTTCCCCCGAAGAAAGGTCATACTTATGCAAAAGGCTGAACATAATCGTAGCCCGGCAAAACCCCTGGCGCTGGAACTGTTTGACAATAACCTGATTCATCCTCGCGGTAGACATCCAATGCACCCTACGCAGGGAATCACCGGCACGGTATTCTCTTAACCCAAAAAATTCATCGTCTTCGCCGATGGAGCGAGTGGTCTGAATGCCAAACCAAGGGGCATTTCCTTTGGCAAGCTCGGGGAATTTCTCAATCCGGAAAATGCGCGGATAAACATATAAATCGTCGTAAACAGGCAGATGCACAGTCAAATAAAAGATCCCAAAAGGATCAAGCACATACGCATGAAAAGGGCCAAGCGTATATTTACCCCTGCGCAGGCAATAAAGATTGTATTTTACATAGAACCACGACTGCGCGGGGATATGCCAAACAGGCATATTTTTTTCTGCCTGGCCATGACGCCCGCACGGACAGTTATCTTGAAATAAAATATTATAGGCCCCCAGAAGACTTTTATTCTTTATAGATACTTGCACTTCTATGGTTTCGCCTTCTACCGCGGTAGGAAAAAATTGCCGTTTTATCTGGACATCCAGCAAGACAAAAGAAAAAACTACCCAGAAGATATTGCCCAGGATAAAAAACAAAAGAAACCACGAAGAAAAATAAAAAAAGGCTATGCCGGTTTTAAGAGCGATTATCGGCATGGCCAGAATTAAAACCCCTATAAAAATCCACTTCTTAATAAATAGGCGCGCCATATTCTCTTAAGGGATGGCTACGGAATGCACTAATTCCTTGATGATATCTTGGGTATTTTTCCCGGCAATAGAAACCTTGGGATGCAGGATCAGCCTATGCGTTAAAATATGGGGCAGCAAGAATACCACGTCTTCGGGTATAGCGTAATTTCTCCCCTCTAAAAGAGCCCAGGCGGCAGCGGCTTTCATAAGCGCGATGGATGCGCGGGGGCTGGCCCCAAGTTTTATAGAATCGTTTTTGCGGGTAGCAGAAACAAGCCGGGTAATGTATTGCAACAGATGGATAGAAACCTCTATTTTCTTGACCTCTTCCTGCAAAGCAACAAGCCTTGACGTCTCCATTACCGCGCTTAAAGATTCTATGGGGTGCTGTCTTTGCTGCCCGGAGATTACCTTAACTTCATCTTCAGGAGAAAGATAACCCATGCGCACCAACATCAAAAACCTGTCTATCTGCGCTTCGGGCAACGGATATGTGCCTTGATACTCAATGGGGTTCTGGGTAGCCACAACCATAAACGGCTTAGGCAGGCTAAAGGTTTTCCCCTCTAAAGTAATCTTTGCTTCCTGCATACACTCCAAAAGGGCTGACTGCGTCCGGGGAGTAGTACGGTTTATTTCATCCGCCAAAAGTATATTAGTAAATACCGGGCCTTGATGGAAATCAAATTCCCCTGTCTTTGAATTATAAATAAAACCCCCTGTAACATCTGATGGAAGCAAATCCGGAGTAAACTGAATGCGTTTAAAATCCGCCTGTATGGACTTTGCCAAGGCCAGGGCAAGCATGGTTTTACCCGTCCCGGGGACATCTTCTATTAAGATATGCCCATTTGTCAAAAGCCCCACCAACAACAACTTTACTGTTTCATCCTTGCCGATAATAACCTTGCCGATATTGTCTATCAAATTCTTAATTTCTACTTGGGCCATATTCCCCCTCCTGTATAAAACTATCATACAGCTTCATATGTTTTTCCGCAACTTCTTTATGGGAAAGAAAAGATCGCGAGATAGAAAATGAAACTTTGCCGAAAGATTCACGCAAAAAAACATCATCGGCCAAGACTCTTAAGCCTCTCGCGATACCGAAAGCGTCTTGAGGCTTGACCAAAAATCCATTTTCTCCATCTCGAAGGACCTCTCTTATGCCTCCGGTATTTGTGGCAACTATCGGCTTGGAGGCTGCCATGGCTTCTAAAACAGATACCGGCAGCCCTTCCCAGAGAGAAGTCAAAACAAAAATATCCATAGCCTGGATTAAGCCTGCAATATCTTCTCTCCAGCCCAAGAGTGAAATATCATCCTGAAGATTTAATTCTTTGATCTTCCTTTCTATCTTGCCGCGCAAGGCCCCATCTCCGATTAAAATAAATTTAGCAACCCCGCCTTGCCCTTTAAAAATATTGACTGCTTTAACAAAATCAAGCGGGGCTTTCTGCGGCTTAAAACAAGCGATCATCCCGATAACAAGCTTATCATCTTTTATGCCCTGTTTTTGTTTTGCCTTTCTTCCGTCAGAAGGCGCGAAATCTTCCAAGGACAAGCCGTATGGAATCAAATAATATTTACCTCTATCGTTAAACCCGCGGCCTTTTTCCAGATCGCTTTTGCAGGCACAAATGATAGCCCGCGTCAGGCGCGCGCAAAAATGCTCCAAAAGAATAAAAACAGCGCGCCGGGGAAACACTTGATAACAGTTGAAGCTCCATCCGTGAACAGTGTGGATAATAAAAGGCGCGCCTGAAATCCAGGCGGCAAAACGGCCCAATATCCCGGCCTTGGAACTGTGGGTATGCACAATATCTATTTTATTCTCAAAGATAAACTTGCGTATTTCAAATAAGGCGCGGATATCTTTAAGCGGGTTTACCGGCCTTTCCAGAAAACGCGATAAATACAATCTAACCCCGGGGATTGCCTTGGCCCGGCCCAAAAGATATCCTTCTTGGGCGGTAAACAAAAAAACCTCAAACCTATCTTTGTCTAACAGGTCAATAAGATTAAGCAGTTGTTTCTGCGCCCCGCCTAATTCAAGTTTAGTAATTATGTATAGAATTCTGGCCTTAGGCATATTTTATAAAACAAGTTCGGCTTTCCCCCAGCTGGCAAGATTATCCCCCATGATCAGCACTGCGCCCTTAACTGCCTTTATGGATTTGGCAAAATCAATTGCCTTTTTTAAATCTTCTTTTTTTCGGACTAAGTTACAGGTAGCGGTAGCTACCGCGTCGGCAATAACAGGGTCAACGGCTAAAATAACCGCGCTATCAGCTTTTCCAAAGCTCAAAGAATGCCCAATCGTGCCAGAAGAAGCACAAACCCCTGATATTCTCATGCGGGGGCGGATTCTTAACTTAATGCCGTTAAAAAGGCTGGACCGCCCGGAATAAATTCCTACAATGCGCGCGCGGGAAGTTTTTACAAAAATATCTCCGCCGTTTTCAATAATTACATCCCTGCATTTCCTGCGCATAAGGTCTTTGCCCAGAAAAAAAGCGATTGCCCCGGCAACAGCGGCCATGGGCCCGACATTGGCTTTTTGGGCGGCTTGCGCCATTTTCTTAATAATCGGCTGGGCGTTTATTTCTACCGGTATGGGTTTCAGGCTTGTTAAAAAACGCGGATGGCGGGAAATATAGTTTTCTATTTCTCTGCGGTATTTCTTAATCCTTTTAACGATGAAATCCTTGCTTACAGGCGTATCCGTTAATACCTGCACATCGGTTTCCTGCAATCTGGCAACGCACGCGTATAACCCCTGGGGTCTTACAGAATGCCGATAGAATCTTTTTTGAAAGGCCGCTTTTTTTGCCATGCCGGTATTGGCGAAGGGCTAATTATCTGGATCTTTTTTCTTGAAAAGATCCAGAAACCTGTCTTCGTATTCTTTATAGACATTCCACTTGTCAAGCTCGCTCTTAAGTTCCCCCGCCTTATCCAGATCGCTTTTAGCCAAAATAAAAAGCTGTTCGATCTTTTCTTTAACTGAAACCGGCAGGGTGGTAAGCTGGGTCAGCGCTTTTTTTATCTTTTCAATATCATCTTCGCCGATGGGATTATCCATGGAAGGAGAAACCTTCAAAAATTCCATCAGCTTATTGATCTCATCCTCCAGAAGCCTGCCCTGGTCTATAAGAGCTGCGGTATCGATTTTAAGATTTAAGACTTGATTGAGCGCCTCAATAACCGCGGCGTTGGCGCGCGGATTCTCTATTTGAATAGTGTAAAACGGGATTTCTCCCAACAGGCAAAATCCCTTAAGCCCCGCCTCCTTGACAAGCCCTAAGAACAAGCCGTTCATTCCGCTTATGTGGCCCTGGTTAAGAAGGTTGATTTTAAATTTCTTCAGATGCTCGGCTACTGCCTTATGGGTGGCGGCAAAATGAACGCTTGGGGTTTGAGTATGATCAATCGCGGATGGCATCGCAGCCATACCGATAACTGTTTTAATTTTTAATAGTTTTGCCATGCGGATAATCCGCCCGCAATATTTTTGCGCATAAGCTAAATCCGGCTGGGCGTTACTTAAGAAAAAAACAATATCCCCCGCGCGGCCGGGATTATTCCAAAAATAGAATTTTCCCGACGGCAATTCCGGAACATCCAATATCCCGTCTTTAACCGCGCTTGCGGTAAAATAGAAAAATTCTTGCGGGTCTAAAGAAGCGAACTCTTTCGCCCCTAATTTCTGGATAAGATAGCTTGCTGTTTTAAAAGCCACTTCCCCCATTCCCGGCCAAGAAGCTATAAGGCAGGGATTGGTTAATTTCGGCTTATTCTGCATAATGATTCCTTCCATAATCTGTCTCCTTGCTAATTAAATTTATAATTTCTTAGAAAATCACTCAAAACTTCCACGCCTTTAACCAGATTGGAAATTTTTACATATTCATCGCAAATATGCGCGCAACCCGAAGAACCAAACCCGGTAGCAATTGAAGGAATATGATATTTATCAAAAAATGATACTACCGTGGCGCCCTCTGAACCTTCTATAACCGGGGATATTTTATTATTGCGCATTGCCCGCATAAACCCCTGCACCAGCGGATGGCTTTTTTCTATTTCAAACGGTTTTTGTACGCCCTCTATTTCAAGCTTAAATTTCCCTGCGTTCTTGTGGACAGCGCTTTTAACCTGGCGCAGAATTTCTTCCGGATTCTCTCGCGGCAAGAAACGTAAGTCCGCCTCGAAGAAACACCAGTCCGCCACAACATTAACCTTATCTCCGCCCTGGATAGTCCCGATATTCACCGTAGGCGGGCTTAAAAGCGGATGTTTCTTTATCTTAAACTGGAAATCCTTGATCTCTTTGATCGCCTTACAGGCCAGGTCTATGGCGTTAATCCCTAAATAAGGATAAGCTGCATGCGCCTTAATTCCGGAAAAGATAAATTTAAGATGCATCAGGCCTTTTTGCGCGGTGATAATCCTAAAATCGTCAGAATCCAGAACTACTGCCGCAGAAGCCCTAATAATATTTCTTTCCAAAAGCTTCATAAGGCCCAAGGCGGAACCGGTTTCTTCATCGCTTGTCGCGGCAAAGATAAGATTATAACCTAATCTTGCTTTCTGCGTAACCAGCGCTTTTACCGCCTCCATCGCTACCGCAAGATTACCTTTACAATCAGTAGAGCCTAAGCCAAAAAGCTTGCCGTTTTTTATTTCCGGGGCAAAAGGCTTATTTTTCCAGTTTTTTCCCGCGGGGACAGTATCCAGATGCGGAGTGATCAAAAGTGATTTGCTCGAAGAAGCGTTCTTTAATACCGCAACCACATTGGTGCGCCGGGGCGAAAACTCATACAATTTAGCCGCTAATCCAAGCCGGTCAAAATAAGTTTTAACAAAACGGCCTATCTTATATTCGTTGCTTCCCGGATTCTCCGAATTAATACGGATTAAATCCTCTGTCAAACGGATAACTGGATTTTCCATGTTTTTAACCTGTGGATATTGCCGCCACGATCGCCGCGCCTTTTCCCGAACCATCCTTGGTTAATTCCAGGGTTATTTTATCTGCGCGCTTGCCTAATAATTCCCGCATGGCTTCAAGTATATGTGCAGAGAAAAACGGATGCTTTTCATATAAACTTCCGTCTACAGCCACCACGTGGCGCTTAAGAAAATAGGGGTCCATTTTAAAGATCACCGCTGTTAACACAGAAGCTATGATCCGTGCTGCTCTTCGGCTTATAATGCCACAGGTATTTTTCACCAAGCGCCTTTCGGCAAGAACCGTTGGCGCAGCTCCTATTTCTTTAAAAACAGAGGCGACCTGCTTTAAATCCGAAGAAGAATCCGCCTCTATGCGCGATAAATACTCGGCATTAAATGTGCCCGGCTTATCAAAGGGCCTGCTTTGCGGATAAAGGCTGAAAATAAATTTCCTGCGCGCCAGATCCTTTAAAGTCACGCGCACGATCTCGCCTAAATATTTTCCGGAAACGGTTTTTTCCAAAAGCTGCATCCCGATATTCCCGGACTCTTTATCAATAGCGCGGTCATATTCAGTCAAACGCAGTTTATCAAAATTTCCCCACTCGATATTGACAATCATGCCCTTTTTCTTTAAGCCTTTAATATGCGCCTTGGTAATATTAGAAGGCTTTTCTATATAACAGGCGTTGGTCCCGGTGCCAAGGATCATGCCTGCGTCGCAATCATGTTCTGAGTATCCCCTTGTCACAAGGGTGCCTACCGTGTCATTTAAGAGTGCCGCGACTTTTAGATTATGCAAATTTCTCTTGGTAAGGGCGCAATTCAAAAGCTCTACCACATCCAACCCCTCTTCTTCAGTAATGGCAAAGTCTTTAGTCCAATGCATTAATTTTCCCCTGTTAATTGCCAATTGCTTCACCGGAAAAGAAAAGGTAAAACCTATGTTTATTTTCATGTATGGTTTAATGCGGCATTCGCGCATAAAATCTTCAATAGAGCGGGCGATAAAACCAAAAAGCTTGGCCGCCTTGCCCCGGGTATGCCTCTTATGTATAGTAACCCGCTTTTCTTTCACCATCCTTACTTTTCCGGCACCCTGCAGTTCTACTAAAAGAATACGTAAATTTGTCCCGCCTAAATCCAGGGCGATGAAACTGCCTCTTTCATTGCCATCGGGCATATGCGCATAAGTAACCAGCATTTTTAACGGGCTTTCCTTGCCCTGCAGGCCGCGCTTCATCTGCGAGAGAAAATCCTTCTGGATCTCGCGCATCTCATCAAGGTCTATATCGAATATCTCCTGGAGATATTGAATAAAATAGGTATTGGAAACCCTGTATAAAAAATCGCTTACTTTAATGGACATATCCGGCACCTCGGGTTGTTTTTCAAGCAAAATTCTTTGTTCAATTTTACTATCAAGGCATGGTATTCGTTAAACATTTTCACGTCTTTATTAAGGTTTTCCATAAATATTTTCTGCGCCTGCTGATACAGGCAACTGCCGGCAATAAAATTGTGCCGCGCAAGAAGCCTCTTTGTGTAGGCATCAATCACAAACACCGGCTTGCTTAAGGCGTAAAGAAGTATGGAGTCAGCGGTTTCTTCTCCAATGCCTTTTACCGCCAAGAGTTCTTTGCGCAACGCATCAGTATTTTGCGCGCGCATCAGGCCAAAGTCAGCTTTATAAATACGGGTAAAGAATTTTAAGAACTCTTTGAGCCTCTTGGTTTTAATATTATAGTAACCCGCGGGCCGGATCATGCAGGCTAATTTCTTATGCGGCATAGCCAGCATCTTGAATGGGTCAAGAGCCTTATTCTGCTTAAGATTACCGATGGCTTTCTCTACATTGCGCCAGTTTGTATTCTGGGTTAATATCGCGCCGACCATCACCTCAAAAGGGCTTTCTGCCGGCCACCAATATTGCCGCCCGAAACAACGGAATAACTTTTTATAAATATCTTTTAATTCTTTTTTAACATCCATTACTCAAAATTCAAAGGATTAAAATTATAGTAGGCAAAGATCGTGTAAGCTGTCCCGGCAAGAGAACCGGTGGATTTCCCCTTAGGCGTGGTCCACCCGTGCCCGGTATCCACAAAGTCTTCGCTGGCATAAGGAAGACACCCCTGCCCCTGGCCAGAGGCTGAAGGGCTTGAAATGATCATGCCGCTTAAAGAAGCTAAATAATCTTGCGCTTTCTGTTTATAATCCAGCGCTTTCTTGGTCTGGCCGGTGCGGCTTAAAAAATCCGCCATGATCTTAAAAGATAGGATCATCTGGGATGTCCACTCTGAGGAAACCACTGCTGGTCTTGCAACATGCCTTTGGGCAGCAAAATCAAAACCTTTTACTCTTACCTTGACTGCTTCGGGGCGCATATAATCTACTTCTACCGCGCAATTCTTATCGGCAAAGTCCATAATATCCACCGGATCCATGCCGATGGCGATAAGTTTTTCCGGGCCCAGCGCGGCCACAGACCAGGCATAAGTATCGGTGGCAATAGTAGAATCTCCCTTGCCGCGATTAATCGGGACATCATATTGATCATAGGTGTGTTTCTTAAGCCATTCCAATACCCCGTCCCTGGCAACAAGGTATTTGTTTTTGCCGGTTAGGATATAAAGCATATTTAAAAAAGCATAGGCATCGAGGTTATGCTCGGTAGAAAACCATTTAACATCCGGGCCTCCGCGGATTCCCGAATCCTGATCTTCAGATTGCAAAGATATAATAAAATCAGCGATCTTTTCCGCCAAAGGCAAATACGAAGTATCATTGGTTCTGCGCGTATATTGCGCTATAGCTATGCCCACCCAAAGATTAGGCCCGGAATGCACTGTGTATTCCGCCGCAGCCCCATCGTTGAAATAATATCCGTTTAAGAACCCCCAGCGCAATTTCTCGGCTTTATTCAGGTAAAAATCAAATATTTTCCTGGAACGCGCGTAGTCCCCAAAATAAGTAAAGGCCAGCGCTGATAACGCCTGGTCGTAAGTAAACGCCCACGAGGCAAAATCTTTGTCGCCCTCAAAACTCATCACCAGGCCGGTGCGCGGGCTTTGATGCACCTTGATCCACTCATACATTTTGTCCACATTGGCCCTTTCTAAGCGCAGACGCGTCTTTTCAACGCTGGTTAATTGCTCTGCTGCCTGTGCCTGGGTATTTGACAATTCAGACAGCTTTTCCTTTAAGAAGGCTCGTTCTTTATTTATTTGAGCGATTAATAAATTGGCTTCACGCAATTTCACCAAAGACTGCGCCTCGTGAATAGACTCCGGCAACAATCTGCTTTTTGCCTCTGTAGTATTATTAAGCTTTTCTTCCAAAGCCTTTAGGTTTTCCTGAAGGCTGGCTTTTTCCCCGGTTATCTTTTCAAGCGTGCTTTGTATCCGTTCAACTTCTTTCCGGGAAACAACTAATTGTTCTATGAGCTGGCGGTTTTGCCGGATTAATCTTAGATGCAGATAGCTATTCACAAGCAAACCCACCGCCAATATCGCAACCAACGATAAAACCAACGGGGTGAATATTTTCTTTCCCCACGCGTAACGGATAATCTTCCGACGCTGACTTTCCAAAATAGAAGCATACTTTAACCCGATGACATACTCATCTTCGGATTGCCCTCTGCTTACCCAAATCACTTCCGCTTTTGCCCGGATAGCGCTTGAGCCTAAGGGCATCAGTAACTCTATTTCTAAGGCCACTGATGGGTCATTTAAAAGCCTGGCTATTTCGGGATTTATCTTACGCGCCTCAAGACAAATCCCGCCTTTCCCGACGTTACTGGTAAACCCCTGGACCCAGCCGGAAAGAAAACAATTGGCGTCTTTCTTAAAAAGCCTGAAGCCTACAGGAAACACGGAATCCAGGCGCACATACTGCCTGCGGTTTAAAGCTTCTGATTTATGGGTCATCTTGCTTTTTCAAGTACAATCCTCTGCTTGATTGCCTGCGCCAGGTCCTGAATAAATTTCTTGAATTGTCCGTATTGGCCCTGGCTTATCTTTCTTTGCTTAACAATAGAGCTCTGTTTAAAATAGATCCTGTTGCTTTGTATTTTATATTGCACGTCCAGATCAAACCAAGGGCTTTCTTTTTTTATGCAATCAGGCATATATTTTACCACAAACCCTTTAGGGATATCAACCTCCAACTCCACGTCTTCCTGGCTTAAAAACCCAATTTGTATATCAAACATCCTTTTTTCTTGGGCCACAATTGAGACATCCACCGAAGCAAATTGCGGCAGAATGCGCATATCCCCGGCCAATGTCAGATACTCACTGCCCCGAAAATCATATTCCAAGCGGGCGGGCAGGCTTAGATCCTCTAAATTTTGAAACTTATAATCGATTAATTGCGCTCCGATAGATATGCCTTGTATTTTCCCCCGCAAGGTCTGAGCGATCAATTCCGGAGAAGTATACCACAGCCAATACCTTTGGGCTTGCGCGTATACGCCGGAAGAAACTACTGTCCTCTTGGCTGTTATAGTTTCGTCAGGATTTATCTTAATGGATAACTTCTGCTGCAGGTAATTGTGTTGCGGTTCAGACAATGGGGTATTGACGATCGTATATTCGGAAGGGGTAAACACCAGCACATTTCTTCCTTGGTCTGCGGAAGGCAAGTCTGCAAAAGAACAGGCCTCGCACGTAGGATCCATAAAAATCATTTCTTTGCCCAGCATAACCGCGGCAATGGCATGATTAAATATCATCGATGGAAATTCTTTATCCAGATCATAAAGCTCTTCTGTGGGAATAAGTACCGGATAGGCTTGTAAGTCCGCCAAACGCAACATAGTCACCAAAAGTATGGCCTTATCTTTACAATCTCCATATTTATTGCTAAAGATATCCGCTGCCTGATGCGGCTGATAACCTGCCTGCCCATATTCTACGGCTACATATCTTATTTTACGAGAACAAAATTCATATATTGCCGCGGCCTTTTCGCGGGCAGTCTTCTTTCCTTTAACTAGCTGCAAGGTTTTTTCTGATATATCTTTATCCGGCTTGATTTTATCCGCTGACAGGCCTTGCCACCATTTATAAATGCTGTCCCATCCGGAAAAAGAAGAAATCATAATTGTCGGATTGATCTTAACCGCGTCAGGCATATCCGGTTCGGGAACGATCTGCGGGATATCTTTAAAATCCCATGAATAAATTTTATCGTCATTATCTTGTGAAACCTGCGGCTCTAGCTTGGCCTTAGAATCATTAAATTGCTCATTGATGATCTTAAACCTAAGCTGCCTGTCTTTAGGCACAACCAATTCAAATCTGGCTTTTAATATCGGATCCTTGCCTTTAAGCGGATAGGCAGTGACAAAATCCTTATCATTGACAAGCTTATTGCGGGTGATTTTGTATTTATACTCAATAACCGCGTTTTCAGCAATCTCCGGGAAAGAAATAATATACACCCTGGCATTGCTATAAAGCGGAAAGTTCATATATTTGGAAACATCGCGGATATGGCGGCTGCCCACATCCACGACTGTCCCGTCAGGTTTAATGGTGCGCGCGTATTCAAGCTCTACTTTTTCAAAAGTAGAATCATATTCTATGCCCGTCTCAGCGCAATCCTCTTTGCCGCGCTGATTCAACACTTGGATCAGATAATGCATTTGGGAAATCTCTGTATTCTCCTTGGTAATGCGCACTCTCTCGTCGCAGAGAAGAACAAGGGTGCCTGCTTCAGGATAGTTTTCAAGAGCAGGATGCCTCTGAATTAGCTTTGCTATTTCTGGCGATATCTGCGAAATCTTCAGACCCCGCCCTTGCTTTTCAATTTCACTTATTCTTAAGCGCGCCTCCAGTAAAAACCTGCCCGCCTTGATCTTTTGATAAAAAGAAGTCGCCTGGTCAAAAAGATTCAGTTTCTCCGCGGTTAACCCGTGGTAGTAATTGGCCTGGTCATCCGGAGAGACAACCTTAGCGAAAGTATCAAGCGCGTCCACAAAATTTCCGCGGTTGAAATATGCAATACCCAGATACTTTCTTGCTTCTGGATTATTGCTTTTTTTAAACTGCTCTATTGCTTTATCAAATTCGCCATGCCCGAAATAAACCTGCCCCAATTTAAAATATAAATTGTCTGTGTCTTTTCCTTCCGCTATAAGTTTCTTGTATCCTGCGATGCCTTCTTGGTAATATTTTTCCGATTGCGAAATGGCGGCTTGGGGAGAAATACTGGAATTATTGGGCAGGCATCCCGATAAAACAAGCACTGCAAAGGCTAAAAAAAGCTTAGATGCCGTGATTTTCATAAATTACACCTTTGCTGTATGCGCGAGAGATTCAAAAGAGCTGAAAAATCTTCCACGCCTTTTGTTTTTAACATGGCTTTAAGTTTCAAGAATACTTTGAAAGACATCTTGGCGTCGGCTAAAGCGCGGTGCTCTTGCGGATTTTCTACGCCTAAAGTTTGCGCCACAAACCACAATGGATACCGGCCTAATCCGGGCATTGCCCGGCGAGCCATCTTTAAAATATCTAAAATCTCCGTCTCCTGCGGCAAGTTCATGCCGATTAAGCTCAATTCATTGGTCAAAAAATCCCAATCAAAAATAGCATTATAAGATAAAAGGCAACTATCCTTAGCAAATTCTACAAAATTTGGGATCGCCTCATTGGGAAGAGGAGCGTTTTTTAGCATCTGGGGGGTGATCTTATTCACTGCAAAAGCCCCGGGAGAAATTTCTTTGCCGGTTTGCACAAAAGATTCAAAGACGTCAATTACCTGATCCCCCTTAAAACGCAGGCCTGCTATCTCTACAACCCTGTCCCCTGCCACCGGGCTTAAACCAGTAGTCTCGGTATCAAAAAGAGTAAATTCTACTTCGTTTATGTCTTTATTCATCAATAAAATTTCCCGTAAGATTCAGGCTACGCCACGCGTCTATTATAATAGAAAGGAGGTTAATGTTAAAGAATTATTAACTGCGGCTTTGGATATTCTTTTGCTTCACAATATATGCGGGAATAATTTCTGCGGGGCGATAAGAAAGCTTTATCCGGCGAAGAGAATCTAAACCAGAATCATCCATAGCATTAATGTATTTATAATCCTCTAACCTGCGGCAGAATTCCTGAAAAATAAATTGCGCTATTCCTTTATAGGATAAATCCGCTACTTCATATAAAATGCAAAAACATTGGCCGTTTAATTCATAGCCTAAGCTAAAAGCGCAGATTTTACCGCCTATTTCTACCACTATCCCTTGATAGCGCAAGCCTTTTTGGCTCTTCAATAAAACCTCTAAAGCCTTATAGCTATCATCCATCATGCCGATATAAAAAGTGTCGGTTGTTTCCTTAGCTCGGGCTGTTGCCCAGTTTTTATAAAGTTTTAAACACTCTTTCGCGTGCTGAGCTTTATAGGCAAATACCCGCGCCGGATAATTCTTGATGAAAAAATTCAAACTGGAGCGCTTTGATTTATATTTATTTCCGCGCAAATCCGCAAGCGCTTGACGAACGTAAATAAAATCTCCCGGCTTTGGGGAAACATCATAGCCTAAAGCTTTATAAAAGTTGGCTTCTTCTTCTCTTACGTTTTCAATCCGGCTTACTTCTGAATTCCTGTTCAAACTATCCAGAAAGGCAAAAAGCCCGCCCGTTAATAGCGCCTCTGGCTTTTTGCCTAATGGCGGCAAATAAAGAAATGTCCCAAAGCTATCTTTAAAAAAGATACAGAGGTTATTTTCGATAATTGCCCACCTGATATCGAACAGGCATTTCCAAATATAAATATTCTCAAAAGAATATGCGGCTAAATTGCATTTATAGTTTCTTAGATGCGCCTGAAATATTTCACGGCTCTTTAGTGATAGCTTACGCAGCTTCATCGGGAAGATTTAATTCAATAACCTTTGCCAGCTCTTCATAGGCCTCTAAGTTCTGGGGGTTGTTTTTAATAAGCTTTATTTGCTCCGGGGCATTTAAAAATTCGGTTAGGTATTTAACATAGTCTCTAAATTCTTGCGTATGCGCGCTTTTTTCCACATACGGACAATTCATATCCACAGTAATAATGGCTTTGTCCTGGCGTAAGTTTATCAAAAAAGGATAAAGCTGGCATTCAAAGGGGTGAAAACCGTAAATCTTGCATTTATTAGAGGGCTTATCCAGAAGGGCGCATAGATACATCTCTGATTGCGGATCAAAAACCGGCTGGATCTTTCTATCTATGGAAATAGACACAGGCGGTATTTTTCTATCCAGTAAATCCTGTATCTCCTCGTGCATTAAACAGGGCAGCCATGGTGAATTGGCCTGGCGAAAACGGCAGCACCCCTGGCATTTCAAACAAAAACTTTCGGGAACGATTTGTTTAAGCTTCATTTGACAATGCTTCCTAATTTCATCTGCCGCTGCGGCGAAACAATGGCAATGCCTGTTTCATCAGAACAGGCCAAAAGCATGCCCTGGCTTTCCACGCCCCTTAACATCGCAGATTCCAGATTATCCACAACCACAACCTGTTTGCCGATTAAATCTTCTTTCTGGTAAGAAGCTCTTATGCCCGCCACTAACTGCTTCTGTTTATCTCCCAGGTCCACCTTAATCACAAAAAGCCGGTCGGCATTAGGATGCTCTGTTGCCTCTATAATCTGGCCGATCCTTAATTCTATTTTCTTGAAATCTTCTATTGTAGCCATTTCTCCTCCTGTTTAATGACAGTAGTATAACATAATAATACCCAATTACCAAATTTCAATAACCAAACAAATTCCAATAATCAATATCCGAATAACCAAACGGGTTTTCAAACAAGTTTGGGTATTGGTAATTGATGTTTGATGATTATTGGATTATTGGTAACTTGATTATTGGTTATTGTTAAAGCATTGGATAATATGCTATAATCACTTTCATCAAAAATATGCGCAAGCTATCCGCCCCAAAGAATCCAACATTTCTTTTTCTTGCCCTGTGCCTATTAGCCACCCGGCTTTATTTTATATACTTCAACACTGAGCAAAGCTACTGCTGCCAACTGCACACGGCAACCTTCGCCCATGAATTAACCCGGGGGATGCTGCTACCCATATCACAGATATCGCAATACGCCTGCCTAGAACAGCTTACGCAATGGCAGCTTATTATAGGCGCCTGCCTTGCGCCTTTTTTTCTTTTATTTGGCACAACCCTTCTTAGCGTAAAGCTCTTGGCCCTACTATTTATTTTCATCGCCTTTTATGGCTGGTATAAATTGATTAGCAAATATATTAACCGTTTAACTGCTTATATCTTCTGCGTGCTTTATATCTTTGGTGCGCCTTTTTTCATAGAAAAAACGCTTTTCCTTTCCGGCACGCATGTGCAATCCGGAATATTGCTTCCCTATATCGCAATTCTTATTTTAGCTATATTAGATGAAGAAAAAAATCCCGGGCGATACCCAGTCTTGCTTGGAATTCTTATTGGCGCCGGCATGTATCTTGCCTATGAACTATATTTATTCATTTTTATATTCACGCTGGTTATCTTTATAAGAAGATTCGCTTTTAAGGGTCCGACTTTCCGCTTCGCCGCAGCTTTCCTTGTCTTTTCCGCTTTGGCCACAATTATGCCGGCTGCGGCAAGATGCGACTTTTACAAAGCGCACCATGCGGCCGTATTTAATTTGCCCTTGGCCAAAGAACACTTCTGGTCGATTACCAAACGCTTCCAAGAAATGTTTCTTTACGCAAGCCCTAAGCAGCTGGGAATGATCATTTTCTTATTTTTCTTGTCCGCAATAGCCTGGGCGGCAATTAACTCGCTGCGCAAGAAAAATAATCTTATCGCCGGATCATTATTATTCTTTTTTATTCTGCAGTTTCTAAAAGTAGCCAGCGGGTTCAGTCTCCAGGAACCAATTGGAAGGCTTTTTACCCAAGGCAGATACTTTATTTTCGGCTTTGAGTTCTGCCTTTTATTCACGGCTTATTTCTTATCCTGCATCAGCAAGAATTCTATTGGAAAAATCATCTTGCTTATCTGTGTGGCCGCGCATTTTTTGTGCGCGATTTCTTTTCTGGCCAGAAATTCAGCTTTTGAATTAATGGGAAGGTCTTTCCCCAAAGGATATCATTATAGGAAAATCGGCAAGGCAATATTGCTTCTTAATTCCAACAGTTGGCTGAAGGCAGCATTGTTCTTGGAGCAGCGCAGAAAAAATAAAGATGATGTCTCTGCCCTGGAACAAGAGATCATCGATACGGAAGTGTTAAGTTGCCCCCTTCAGCAAAATGATGTCCCGGGAATAGCATTATGGGATAACTTCTCTGGCAAGATAAAACAGCAGTATCTGCCGTTTTTTTGGCGCGCTCTTGGCAAGCGCATAACCATGATCTACCAGTCAGACCCAAAACGGTTTTCCGAAGTATTAACGGAATTAGCGCAAACAACCACAGCGGATGACTTTAGAAATATCTACGCGGGGATAAAAACATCCCTGGATTACACGCGTCTAAAAGATTATACTTATACGGGATTAATCAGACGGGCATGCTTAACCAAAAACCGCAACCGCAAAACCTTATGCGCGTGCGCCGGATGGTTGTTCCTGCCTGCGCCAAACAACTTTTACGGAGCGGACTTCGCGCGACAGGCAAAACAAGCCCTAAACAGCTTAAGAGGGCTTTCCGATTCATCAAAGTACTATGTAATGCTGGGTTATTTTGAGCATGCGGGCTTTGCTGAAGAAGAAGGCGCTGTGGAAATCTACCGCGCCGGAGCGCTATATAAAAACTACCGCGGGCCATATAAAAGTTTGCTGGCAGACGTTTTAACAAAAAAATTCACCCCTCTATACGGAGCCAAATGCGCTGAGTTGATATTTCCTAATAAAATATACGGCGATGGTAAAAAAAGATAAGCTTCTGACTTGGGCATTGCCCATCATATCATTATTTATTTTATTTTTGATCTGCGAAGCGGCATTGCGCATTTATATTTTATTCCACTCTCAGATAGATTTTGAAAGTGCCATGAAAAACCTACCCCCCATTGTAGATAATCAACCCGCCACCTTAGGCCAAATCATAAGGCCAAACAACGACCCTAAGATTATCTATGAATTAAGGCCTGGCATTTCCGTAGAATGCTTCGGCGCCCCGGCACATATTAATGCCCAAGGCTGGCGCGACGACCACAACTTTACGCTTAATAAGCCAAGTGGCACTGTGCGGATAATCGGCCTGGGAGATTCATACATGTTTGGGCAAGGAGTAGCACAAAATAAAAACTATTTAAGTTTCTTAGAAGAAGGATTAAACACAAAATTCCCTCAAAAACACTGGGAAATCATAAATACCGCCGTTCCCGGATATAATACAGTTATGGAAGTAGAAACATTGGCACAAAAAGCCTTACGCTATCATCCGGATATCGTAATTATTGAACGTATTGGGAATGACCTTGATTTGCCGAATTTTATCTATGAACCCGATAACTGGTTAGATTTTAGAAAATCTTTTTTCTGGGGATTTATCAATCTGAAGGGATTGGCACTACAAAGAGAATTTTGTCTTTTTGATGCTCCAGTAGTAATCAAAAATGGCGTATTCGAACGTTTTGAGAATAATCCTAAAAAGCTTCCTGCTTACTGCCGAAATTTAGTAGGAAAGGGCCCATATAAAAAAGCTTTCTACTACTTAAAATTTTTAAGCCAAAAGAACCACTTTATAGTGATAAGCCTTCTTACCATAAAACCTGGACACCAAAATAGCTTTTCCTATGAATTAAGTAAAAAGCTGGGATTCTACACTACATTTAATGAAGTTTTTGATCCAGCAAAAGATATTAGTTTGGCATTAAATAAAAATGACCGGCATCCTTCCGAAAAAGGGCATATGATAATCGCCAAATTCCTTTTGGGATTCATGGAATCTGAGAAAATCATAGACCGCTTCCTTTTAGAAAAATAAAAAAAGCACTCCTTTTTAAGGGGGTGCTTGGGATTATGCTACTTATACCCGCAGTTTTACGCTTCGCGTATTTCTTCGAAATCCGCTCGCAACTGCGGGTATTAATTCGCAGACGCAAGATATGCCTATATACTCTGCCGCTACGGTTTATGTTCGCTCACTTTGTTCGCTCCATAAACCGTCTGCTCATTAACGGGGTCGACGAGATTTGAACTCGCGATCTTCGCCGTGACAGGGCGACGTGTTGAACCAGGCTACACCACGACCCCAAATTAGCTATTAGCAAATTGCCCGTGGCAAATAGTAATTATATATAAAAAACTTGCAATTGCAATCTTTACTTCGTATTTAAACATTTGCTATTTGCAATGGGCTATTGGCTAAATGGTGGGCGGTACAGGACTTGAACCTGTAAACCTCCTGAATGTAAATCAGGCGCGCTAACCAATTGCGCCAACCGCCCCTAATCTATCTTAAAACTTACCCAAAACTACCAACGTAAACACCATCACAAACAAAGCCACGGTTTCAGTCATGCCTAAAACCGCCATATAGTTGGCAAAGCCTTTTCCCGTCTCCCCCATAGAATCACAAGCCACTGCCGCGCACTTACCCTGCCAAAACGCGGATAATCCGATTCCCGCTCCGGCGCATAACCCTATTGACCAAAGATACTGCCCCTTATTAACAAGCTCTACCATTTTATTCATTACGATAAACCCGTAAATGGTCTGGGTAAGGGGGGCAGCGGTTAAGGCCACCAGCAAAAACGAAGCGCTTTTATTCTGCACAAAATTCTTCTTCCATGCCCCTATCGCGCTCATGCCGGCAAGGCCTGCGCCCGTTGCTGAACCAAGAGCAGATAAAGCCAAAACTAAAATCGGGCCTAAGTCTTTAAATTGTACCGGTGAATTTACGTCCATGCGGTTCTCCTTTCTAGAAAACTTTAACTTTTTAGCGGCTTATACGCTGTGCCGCTCCAAGTAACATTCCCGTGCAATAAAGAAAATTCCAGGATATTAAGCCTGACACCATGCACTAAAACAGACACTGGCCCCAAAACAATATTAATTGTATGCCCGGCAAAAAGAATCGCTGCCTGCGCGATAAAATTATTGCCCACGCCCTGGGCAAGCATATTTACTGAATCCGCAACCGCTACTGCTGCCAAACCCACAGCGAAAAGGCGGATATAAGAAACCACATCCCCGAAATTGCCCATCGCCCCTAAAGCAAGAGCACCCAAGCCCTCGGCCAGGCCTTTTAAGATGTTCTTCTGCGGGCTGCTGAAGAAAACGATCAACAGCGCCCCTGACCAGATAAACCATGCGCCGAAACCCGGAAAATTATCGCCCAGAATAAACATCTTGGCTAAAAAGAAACCCGCCCACAAAAGACAAATAAACCCTATATCCGCCAAAGCCTTAAGCGAAGGCGCCTTAGCTATCGCTTGCCAAAGATGCGCAATGCTTAATTGTACCGCCCCTAACAAAAAACAAAAGGCCATTAAGAATTTTGCTTCATTCAGAGCTGGAACAAGCGCCTTAAAGCCTTTTTCAACATACCAGGCCTGGCCAAATACTGTTCCGGTTAGCAGGCCCCATATAATAGCGCAAGAACTGAAAAGATAAAAGAGAAAAAATACAGTTTTATCCTTTGCTTTCTTGCCCAGTTTTCTTTGCGCAAATAAAGTTAATAAGAAATACACTGCCCCATAACCGGCATCTCCGATGATCATCCCAAAGAAAAGCGATAAAAATAAAAGAAATACCGGGCTGACGTCTAATTCGCGATAGCCCGGCACTATTTCTAAAAGCTTGAAAACCGGCTTGATCAAATTAACTATTTTTGAATGGCGCAATAAAACCGGGGCATCATCCTCTTGCGAGGGGTCTTTAATTATAATGCCCCATTTTTGCTCCCGGGCGAAAGCTAAAAGCATTTTTTCTTTATCATAAGGGATAAACCCGGTTAAATAAACCAGTGTGCTGGTTTTGCCCATGCCAAAGATAACCTTCTGAAATTCAATTTCCTTTTCCAGGGAATCTTTGGCCGCTTCCAGGGCGCTTAAAAAACATAAATCCTGGCGGATTCTATTAACCAGGCTTTCTGCCTGGACTTGATTCTGCTTCACGCGCTCTAATAGCGAAGACAAACTTTCCTGCGGCAAGGGTATTTCTTTAAAATCCACACTAATCTGGCTGGCAGAAACCACTGCGCAATAACAAAATCCTCCGGAAGAGAAAATTTGTTTCACTACAGCGACTTCGGGAAAATCATGGATTTGTTTCTGAGGCACCTGATAAAGCTTAAAATACAGACCTTGCTGGCTTAATTCGCCTATCTTTGCGGGATTAAAATCTCCCCATTTCTCAAGATCGCTTATTTTATTGCTTAAAGCTTTTCTTTCTTCCTGAAGCTTGAGGATAAGCTTATCTTGCGCAATAATTTCAAGGCAGATTTCCTGGGTCTTCCCCTCGGGCAGCTGGGATTGCTTAGCAGGCGAAGCCTGGGCATAATTATTAAGCACGCCCAGGGCGCCAGAAACGGCTGCATGATTTTCTTCAAGTAAATCTATTTTCTCTGCCTTCGGGGCAACCTCATGCATAACATGCAAAACCCCTTGCCGGCTTAAACAAGAAACCGCCTTGTGCGCATACTGCTGTTGCAGGATAATTATCGCTTTTTTCATAGGGATAATCATACTAGCGCCCCTTCTGCTTCATAGGCCTCTATTTTGGCCTTGGCGATCTTGCTTCTGCCTACGGCATTCGCCATCTGGTCCCCGATATAGATCTTAATTACGCGGATAGTCTCTTTTGCCTGCGGAATTTTTACTTTTTCAAAAAGATTTACTCTTTGAGTAGTTACGCGCAATTCCCGGCGCAATATCTCTAGGCCTTCACTCAAAGTTTTAATTTCATCTAACAAACAGGCCTCTTCCTTGATAAAACTCCAAGCTTGATCGAGCCAAAGCGGCGACTGGAATAAATCGTATTCCGCTTCTTGGAATTTCGTCTTCTCAAAAACCGGCAGATCCACCCCTGCCACATTCTTACTGCTTACCAAAACCTGGCGAAGCGAAAGCAGCTCTTGAAAATTAATCGGCGACTCTACCAAAAGGCCCCACCACAAAAACCCTTCTTCTTTTTTTCTGGAGGCCTGTTTTTCTTTGGCAAGGATCACTGCCGCCCGATGCAATATTTCTATTTGCAGCTGCTGTTTTTTCAACAAAAGCGTCGGCAGATACCTTTGGTAAGCGCGCAGCGCATCGCGTTGTTTCTTAAGCTCACCCTTGGTTAACTTAATCTTGGGCATCTTATTTCTTATTCCAATATTTCTGGATCATGGCTTGTTTTATGCCGGTCTCTTCTGGAAGAAAACATTCTGCCATTATCTGCCAGCCCAAATCAAGGGCCTTCTCAAGCGCGATATTAACCTTTAAAGACATCATCTTTTCTTCAAAAAGTTTTCCGTAATGCAAAAGTTTATTATCCCATGCGCTCATCTTAAATCCCATTGCCTGTTTTTCCAAAGACTGGCGGTAGCTGGCAAAAAGCTGGATCATGGTATCCATAATAATGCGGTGGTCATCGCGGGTTTTACCATTGACCTGCTGCTTTAAACGGCTTAAGGACCCAAACGGCTCGATGACGCCGTTTTTTAAATAAAACTGCCCCTCGGTAATATACCCTGTGTTATCCGGCACAGGATGGGTTACATCATCTCCGGGCATAGTAGTTACTGCTAAAATGGTAATTGAACCTGCGCCTTCAAAGTCCACAGCTTTTTCATAGCGGCTGGCCAGCTGACTGTAAAGATCTCCCGGATAACCGCGGTTAGAAGGTATCTGTTCCATGGTAATGGCGATCTCTTTTAAGGAATCGCAGAAATTAGTCATGTCGGTCAAGAGAACAAGCACCCTTTTCCCCTCAAGGGCGAACTTCTCTGCTACCGCCAAGCTTATATCCGGCACCAACAAACACTCTACAACCGGATTATCGGCGGTATGCACAAACATAATAGATCGCGACAACGCCCCGTGTTCTTCCAGGGTATCGCGGAAAAACAAATACTCGTCATATTTTAAACCCATGCCGCCCAAAATAATAATGTCTACTTCTGCCTGCGTGGCAATGCGCGCTAAAAGTTGATTATACGGCTCACCGGCAATAGAGAAAATAGGCAGCTTCTGTGATTCAACCAAAGAATTGAAAACATCGATCATCGGGATTCCCGTGCGGATCATTTTGCTGGGGATTACCCTTTTTACCGGATTAACCGACGGGCCGGCAATATCTATTTTATCATCCAGCAATTCCGGCCCGTTATCAATGGGAATTGCGCTGCCATTGAATATCCTGCCTAAAAGATTCACCCCTGAGGATGTGCGCATAGGCCCGCCAAGAAATCTTACCTTATCCGAAGTAGATATGCCGCGGCTGCCGGCAAAAACCTGCAAATAAACCTTTTTGCCTTCGATACGGATAACTTGTGCCAAGGAAGTTTCATTGCCCTTGGCAACCTGGGCGATTTCCATGTATCCTACGCCTTCGGCCTCTACGGTAATAACATCTCCTGAAATCTGAATGATCTTAGTATACAGTTTATGCATCTGCCGGATCCTTTGCTTTATTTTCCAGCAATAACTTGTTGATTTCTTGCTGGATGGAAGAAAACTCGGGGCTATCCCAAAAAGAAGAATTCCACCCCTTCAAAATCTGCTGCAGCTTTTGAAAAAAATGCAGCGCCTGTTCTTTATCGGAAAACGCGAAATCCATTTCCAGTATTTGATGGATAAAATCAAAAACAAAAGCCTGGCGCTGCTGGCTGGTGGCCTCATCTGCCGGGTCAAAGGCGTTTTGCTGCAAGTAAACAAAATCCAGGAATTCCCCTTTAAGGTAATCTGCGTAATCCGACAGGGATGTGCCTTCTTCGCCGATAACTTTCATCATCTGGTTGACTTCGTTGCTTTTTTCAAGGGCCTGATGCGCGCGCCTTTTCTTAACCGGGTCAATAAAGCTTGGGTATTTGCTCCAACTGATCAGCGGATCAATCGCCGGATAACGCCTTGCGTCTGAACGCTGCCGGGAAAGGCCGTGAAAGGCGCCTACCACTTTTAATGTCGCCTGTGTTACCGGTTCCTCAAAATTGCCTCCTGCGGGGCTGACTGTTCCTCCGATAGTAACTGACCCGATACTATTATCATGAAGCCGCACAACCCCGGCTCTTTCATAAAAAGAAGCTATCCGCGACTCCAGGTACGCCGGAAACGCCTCTTCTCCGGGGATCTCCTCGAGCCTGCCGGACATCTCGCGCATAGCCTGTGCCCAGCGCGAAGTAGAATCCGCTAACAGCAAAACATTTAACCCCATCTGACGATAATATTCGGCGATGGTTACCGCGGTATACACGCTTGATTCGCGCGCGGCAACCGGCATGGAGCTGGTGTTGCAAATAATGACCGTCCTATCGCTTAAAGGTTTGCCTGTGCGCGGATCAGTAATTTCAGGGAATGTCTTTAAGGTTTCAACTACCTCTCCGGCGCGCTCTCCACAAGCGGCGATAACCACGATATCCGCTTGCGCGTGGCGGCTGGTTAGCTGCTGTAAAACAGTTTTGCCTGCGCCAAACGGCCCCGGGATACAATACGTCCCGCCGCGGGCAATAGGAAACAGGGAATCGATTAAGCGCATCTGGGTTACAAGCGGTTCTCCGGGTTTTAGTTTTTCCTTGTAGGCTCGAATAGGGATTCTCACGGCTTGTGTCTGGCTTAAGAAAACCGGGGTGATTTTTCCCTTGCCGTCTTTGAGCTGGGCTACGGGAGTAGTTAAATTATACCTGCCGGCATTTACAACGCTTATTACTTCCTGGACGCCTTGCAAGAAAAATGGCGCCATGATGTAATGCTGAAAAATCTTTTCCGGCACAACGCCGATCTTCTGCCCGGGAAGAATTTTGTCCTGCGGCGAAACCAAAGGAGTAAAATCCCATACTGATTGTTCATCAAGCGCGTTTATGTAAATACCGCGCTTTAAGAAAAAACCGCACTCTTTAGCAACTACGTGAAGCGGATTTTCCAGGCCATCAAATACCTGCCCCAAAAGCCCCGGCCCAAGCTTGACCGAAAGAAGCTCTCCGGTAAAAATAACTTCATCTCCCACTTTTAGGTCCCTGGTATCTTCAAACACCTGCATCTGGGCGATATTGCCGCGCACGCGGATTACTTCGGATTTGAGTTTTTCTTCGCCATGCACCACAAAAGCCACTTCGTTCTGAATAACCAAGGAATCAAAAGAAACGCCAACCATGTTCCCGCTTATAGCTGTAATCTTGCCTTGTCGTTTCTCCATTTTCCCCTCTTTAATTAAAAGATAATAAATTATCCCAAAGAAGCTGCTTATCCGCGCTTCTTATTTTTTCCCAACGCTCTAGAATCAAAAGTTTATGCGCATAAACAATCAAAAACTCTAAGTCGAAAAAATGCCCCTGCAAAAGCTCGTCCAGCTTTTCCCATCTTTGTTTATCCAAAAAAATCTCTGCCTCTAAAATAGACAGCTGGCGCATAGCGTGACTTGCAACAAGCGAAAGCTGCGCGTCATCATCTATTCCTGTATGCAGATATTTTAATGCGTCCTTGCCCAGGCCTTGCGCGCGCAACAAGACCAGCTGGTTTCTTAAAGAATCTTCGAATAAGCGGTATTTTTTCTCCAAGTAATGCTGGCTTACAGATAGCGACTTTAAAACCTTATGTTCTTTCTCTGGGATAAACCGAGAGGATTCTTCCAGAAATTTTTCATAAGACAACGGGGTTGGCATTAAAAAAGAAAGAAACGGCAGGCTGGAGATAAAATATTCATAAAACCTCATATTTTACTAACTTACTCCTTTTAAAATTTCCCCTAATTTCGGATTTAAAGATGCGCTTATGTATTCGGCTAAAGATTGGTCCGTAAAATCAAACTGGGTCTTCCCGGAGTCAAAGCTTATCGTAAACCCTGCGGAAATTTCATCGGCAGATTTTAAAGTTACAGTTTTTTGAATCTGCTGCTTTAAGCGCGCCAAGAATTCCTTTTCTAAAATAACCCTGTCCTGTTCTTTTAAACAAACAACGATGCCGTTAGTTTCTTCGGAGGCAATATGTTCTACCAACTGTGAGATGATTTTATAAATTTCTTCGGGCTTCAAGCACTGACCAACCTGATGCATAATAATATTCTTTAGCATCTGATTGATCTGCTGGCGCAAAGAAAGAAGCAGGTCTCTTCCGGACTGCGCAAGAAGCGCCTTTTCCTTTATTTCCTGACGAGAAATTTCTTCTTTGGCTTGGGATAATAAGCCGGCCGCGTCTTTCTTGGCCTTTTCAATTATTTCCCAGGCTTTTCTTTTTGCCTCGGCTTCAATTTCGCCAGAGGCTTTTTGCGCTTTTTCTATACCCTCGCGGTTGATCTGTTCGATTAAATCTTTTATTTCACTTGGCATGTTTTACCTCCAATATAAAATTATAGGCAAACAGGAAGAGAATTGCAACCTATTTCGATGGTTCAACTTCGCTTGCCATTGATTTTAATTCCTTCAGCGCCTGAAGCGGATTGCCGGCTTCTAAAATCGGACGGCCCACAACTAAAAAATTACTGCCGGCTAAGACCGCCTGCCTAACTGTAGTAACTCTTTTTTGATCTTGTGTTTCCAAAGAAAGACTGCGTATCCCGGGAGTTACGATGAAAAATTCCTGGTTGATATTCTGGCGCAGGAAAGCTGCTTCTCGGGCAGAACAAACTACGCCATCTAAACCGCAACTCAATCCTTGTTTTGCGCGCAGCAGAACCTGGCCTTGACTGGCGGGTTGACTGGTTAAGACTGTTACCCCGATTAAAAGCGGCTTCTTTATTCTAAGCTTCCTGGATTCTTGGTCGCGCGCTAAAACCGCCGCGCGAAGCATTTCTTCCCCGCCCTGGATATGAAGTGTTAGCATCTTTACCTTTAGCCGCGCTGCCTGGCGCACAGCATGGGCAACGGTATTAGGAATATCGTGCAGTTTTAGGTCCAGAAACACATCTGCTTTTTTCTTTCGGATATAATCTACGATCCCGGGCCCGGCCAAAGTAAAAAGCTGCAACCCGACCTTAAAAACTTTTATTTTGCCGGCAAAAAGGTTAACGAAATTCTTAGCCTTATCTACGGAATCCACGTCTAACGCTAAAACCATTTCGTGTTTCATGCCAAAACCTTTCCCTTAATGCCATTTATATTTCTGGTGCCCTTATTCTCTAAATATGCTTCTATCCCCCTAATGATCTCTATAGTCAATTTAGGATAAATAAAATTCCCCGTGCCGACAGCAACCGCAGTGGATCCGGCCAAGAAAAATTCTATGGCGCTATTTGTATCGATGATCCCGCCCATTCCGATAATCGGGATTTTAACCTTGCGATACACATCCCAGACCATTTTAATAGCTACCGGGCGGATCGCCGGTCCGCTTAATCCTCCAGAGCCCATAGCGATTTTAGGTTTAAAATTATTTATATCTATGCTCATCCCCTGCAATGTATTGATCATCGCCAAACAATCGCTTCCCGCATCTTCAGCTTCTTTGGCAATGCTTACGATATCCGTGACATTAGGAGACAATTTAGTAATAAGCGTTTTTCTGGTTGCCGCGCGCACTTTTTTAACTACCTTATAAGTAACTTGCGCGTCCTGCGCCACAAGCTGTGTATTTTTGTGGACGTTTGGGCAAGAAATATTCAATTCTAAAGCTGCCACCGCTGGGATGTTATTTAGTTTCTTGGCCAAAAAGACAAATTCTTCCGGGTCTTTTTCCGAAGCAATGCTTACAATAATCGGAACCCCGATTTTCTTTAAATAAGGGATTTTTTCTTTGATGAATTTATCCGCTCCGGGGTTCTCTAGGCCTATGGAATTTATCATCCCCGAAGCAGTTTCGCAGGTGCGCGGGGCAGGATTCCCAAGGCGCGGGGCAATAGTAATGGTCTTTGTTACAATCGCGCCTAACTTACGCAGGTCCATAAATCCGGAAAATTCTTCGGCATAGCCAAAGGTCCCGGAAGCAACCATCACCGGATTCTTAAGCATCAATTTCCCGATAGCAACAGACAGATTAACTTTCATATTATTTCCCTAAGATCATATTCACGGCAATAATTAATAAAAACACTCCGAACGCTTTCTTTAATACCAGATCCGGGATGCCTTGCACCAGGCCTGCGCCAAAGTACCCGCCCAGGAAGAACCCTGCGCACAATAACGCAGCCACCGGAATATTGACATTGCCTGCCTGCCAATAACGTAAAGCTGCCAAAAGCCCGATAGGCGGCACCATCGCCGCTAAAATCGTTCCTTGCGCCTGATGCTGCGTAAAACCGAAAAAATATACCAGCGCGGGCACCATAACCGAAGCTCCCCCTATGCCAAAAGCTCCTCCAAAAATACCTGCCAAAAGCCCCAATACAAGAAATAATAACGGCTTCATGAGCCCTCCCATACTATTTGCCTGGCATCAAACACCGGCCCTTCCTTACAAACTCTTTTATATTCAAAATCGCTTTTTACTTTTGAATTAGGCATGCCTCTGGCACATGTTGGCTTTTGACTTTTTACTTTTATAACGCAGCCCAAGCACGCGCCGATTCCACAGGCCATATGCTGCTCAAGAGAAACCTGCGCCGGAATATTATATGTTTCGGCTACCCGCGCTACTTCTCGAAGCATAGGGTCAGGGCCGCAGGCATATACAGTTGAAGGCTGAAGGCTTAAGGCTGAAAGCTGACTTTGCAATAAATCCGTAATCTTTCCCTTGTGCCCCAAAGAACCATCATCGGTAGCAATGCGCACATCCGCCTTTAATTTTTTGAATTCCCGCGCGCACAAAATACTTTCTTTGCTCTTTGCGCCGATTAAAACTACAATTTTTCGCTTTGCGCTTTTCGCTTTTAATTCCCTTATTGTTTCTGCAAGAAACAATAAGGGGGCCACTCCCATGCCTCCAGCAACCAACACTGCGCATTGTGCGCTGCTAAACGTGAACCCGCTTCCCAAAGGCCCGATGACGTCTATCTCTTCCGCGGGCCTGACAGTTGACAGGATTTTAGTCCCCTTGCCTACAATTTCCCCTAAAACACTGAAACTATTTTTACCCACGCTATGCACTCCCAGGGGACGGCGCAATAATGGACCAGAAGCGCTAGACACTTTTATTTCTACAAACTGCCCCGGATAAGCGCAAGAAGAGATGTGCTTAGAATAAAATTTAATGCGGAAATATCTGCCGCCTATTTTCTTGTTCTCGATAACCTTGATTTTTTCTTGAATGGCTTTTATCATTTTTGACATTTGGGGCAAAAGTATGTTCCCCTTCCGCCTAAGGCGATGCGCTTAATCGGAGTCTTGCAAACTAAACACGGCTTGTTCTGTCTGCCGTAAACTTTATGGTATTTCGCATAATCCCCGGCTTCTCCGGTTAACTGCACATAATCATCTATTGAAGAACCTTTGTGTTGTATGGCTTCGTTTAAGGTTTCTTTTATTTCTTTATATAACAATTCTTTTTCCTTGCCGCTTAATGAAGATGCGGGCCTGCCGGGGTCAATGCGGGACCTAAAAAGCGCCTCGGCTGCGTACAAATTCCCTATGCCGGAGATAAAAGACTGGTCCATCAATAAAGGCTTAATTTTCGTCTTTTTAAGAGAAAGCATTTTTTTGAAATCTTCTACCGCAATATCAGCTGGCTCAGGCCCCAAATTCTGGATAAATTTAAAATCGCGCCAGTCATCCAACAGACGCAATTCCGCAAAAAGCCTCTGGTCATTAAAATCAAGGGTTTGGCCTGAGGAAAGATGAAAAATCACCCGCGCGTGTTTTCCTGCCCCAGGATAAACCAACCCTTCTGCGCGCTTTGCTTGCTCAGGGCTACTGCTAAGCGGCAGCCGAAGCACCAGCTGTCCGGTCATTTTTAAATGCACAAGAAGCGACTTGCCGTTTGAGAGCTCTAAGATCAAAGCCTTGCCTTTACGCAAAACACTCTTAATACTTGAACCCGTCAAGTCTTTCTTAAATTTATCCGCACGGATACCGCGGATGATTGCCGGGTTATGCACGCAAACTTCGGTAAACTTCTTGCCCAAAATTGTTTTTTCTAGGGCCCTTCTGATCGTCTCTACTTCAGGCAGTTCTGGCATAATATAAAGTTAAAATTAAAAAGGCAAAGGTAAAAAGTATAAGTAAAAATGTAAAACTAAAGAACCAATAATCAAAGCATAAATATTAAGTACAGGAAAAAATCACAATCAATAATATAAATCAACTTAAATATTGCTTTGTGTTTTTTGGTTTTATTATTTATTTACTTATATACTTTGTGTCTCATGCCTACTATTGAATTGCGCTTTTTGTTAAAACTTTTAACTTTTGACTTATACTTTTACCTTTTTAGTTTTACCTTTTTACTTTCCTATGGTATTGCTGCAACGGCTCAACCTTAAATTCTTTTTTCCCTAACGCCTCAATACCGCTTACCGTAGCAATGGCTCCGGACAATGTAGTAGTATAAGCGATGCTATGCAGGATTACCTGCGAACGGATCTTGACTTCGTCTTCCCTGGGTATCCTGCCGGATGGGGTATTGATCACGAATTGAATCTTGCCTTCTTTCATAAAGTCCAAAACATTGGGGCTGCCTTCGGCGATCTTGCGCAGGATCTTCACTTTTATCCTGTTTTTCTCAAGCGCTAACGCGGTCCCGGATGTGGCATAAACATTAAAACCCAGCCTCTGTAAATCTTTAGCAATAGCAACAACCTGCTTTTTATCTTTATCCCGCACGGAAATAAAAACATTGCCTTTAAGCGGCAACTTTTGCCCGGCGGCAAGCTGACTTTTAACGTAGGCTTTACTGAAGCTTGCATCAATACCCATGACCTCTCCGGTTGATTTCATCTCTGGCCCCAAGATCACATCCACTCCCGGGAAACGGTTAAAAGGAAACACTGATTCCTTGACTGCCGCGTATTCGGGAATAATCTCTTTGCAAAACCCTAACTCTTTAAGCTTTGCGCCCAGCATAACCTTGGTGGCTAATTTAGCAAGCGGCACGCCAATGGCCTTGGAAACAAAAGGCGCGGTCCTGGAGGCGCGGGGATTAACTTCTAAAACATAGACCTTTTCGTCTTTAATCGCATATTGCACATTCATCAGGCCAATCACATGTAATTCTTTTGCCATGGCATAAGTAGCGCGGCGGATTTCTGTTAAGACCTGCTTGGATAATGAATATGCGGGAAGCGCCATTGCCGAATCCCCGGAATGGATCCCTGCCTCTTCAATGTGCTCCATAATCCCGCCGATAATAAAACTTTGGCCATCTCCGATTAAATCCACGTCCGCCTCAATGGCGTCTTCCAGGAACTTGTCGATTAAAACCGGATGCTCTCCGGAAACTTCAGCTGCGTTTTGAATAAATCTCTCCAGGGTTGTTTCATCATAGACGATCTCCATGGCCCTGCCGCCTAAAACATAGGATGGGCGCACAAGAACCGGGTACCCAATCTTGCGCGCTGCTTCCTGCGCCTGCTGAAAATTAAAAGCAATGCCGTTTGCCGGCTGCAGCAAATCCAGCTTGTGCAGCATATTCTTAAAACGTTGCCTGTCTTCGGCAATATCAATGCTGTCCGCGCTTGTGCCTAAAAGATTAACCCCTGCCTTACGCAAGGCAACAGCCAGATTAAGCGGAGTCTGGCCGCCAAACTGCACAATCACCCCCATAGGCCTTTCTAGCTCTATAATGTGCATGATATCTTCAAAGGTCAGAGGCTCAAAATATAGCCGGTCAGAAGTATCATAGTCAGTAGACACTGTTTCCGGATTACAATTTACCATAATACTGTCTATGCCTTCTTCTTTTAAGGCAAAGGCTGCATGGCAGCAGCAATAGTCAAATTCAATCCCTTGTCCGATGCGATTCGGGCCCCCGCCTAAAATAATGACTTTTTTCTTTTCCATAAAATATGCTTTGCTTGTAGTTAAGCTCAATTTATAGTTTATTCCACTGAAGCCCTAATTATGCCTTTGTAAGATATCATACAACCCACCTAAACCATAATTCTGCCAAATATATGGGCATTATACTCCACTTTTCTCTATGCGCCCGGGCAGAATCGAACTGCCACCACTAGCTCCGGAGGCTAGTGCGCTATCCGTTGCGCTACGGGCGCAAATATAAACATCTTTCCAAATACTTAGAGCTATTCCTGTCATGGGCGTCCCGCCATTCTTTGTGGCGGACGCTATCCGTTGAGCTACAGGCGCTTATTTTTCATATAATTCAGCTGAAAGCTGATGACTGACAGCTGATTAAAATAGGCTAAGTTGTTGTTCGCCATGAGTTTTGTCTTCAGAAAAAATACTGATCTTTCCATATTCACCATCATAACCGGGCTGAATATTCACCTGCGAGCGCCTGACCTTCAACACCCCCTCTGCCACGCGCGCGTTCAGGCTTTTCTTAAGCTGCGCTTCAGGCATTTTTAATAAAATCTCAAATTCTGTGCCTACCCGGCCAACTATATTTTTGTATTCGCGCTCTACCGCTACAGAAGCCTTGCCTACTGCTTTAGCTTCCGCGATAATCTCATCTAAGGGAATTAAATTTTTAAAAGGAATGTTATTTTCTGGGACATATCCTTCTGGCCGGTCTGCCAAAGCATTAACCCTGTTGATTACCCCCACGGTAACCGGTTTTTTACATTTAGGGCAAATCCCCTTATTGGCCCGGGTTTCTTCGGGAGAGAAACTTACCCCGCACAGACGATGCCCGTCATAATGATACTTGCCTTCTTCCGGGAAAAATTCAACGGTGTAAAGAAATTTTTTACGATCCTTGGTTTTAAGAGCATTGCGTATAGACATATAATCCAAGTCACAATTAAAAACATTCGCCTCCCGGCCTATCTTTGCCGGCGAATGACTATCAGAATTACTGATAAGCGTATATTTGTCTAAAGCCGAAAGTCTCCAGTTCATCGCCGGGTCACTGGAAAGCCCGGTCTCTATGGCAAAAATATTTTTGGTCTGGTCTTCAAAACAATCTTCAATGCGGTCAAATCCAGACATGGAGCCAAACAAACTAAACCACGGAGTCCATGCATGCGCCGGGACAACCATGCAATTTTCATCAATATCAAAAATAATCCGCGCCAAATCCGCGGCATCCATACCCAATATAGGCCTGCCGTCGGAAGCAAGATTACCGTAACGCGCAAGGGTAGCATTAATTCTTTCTACTGTCTTTAGCGAGGGGGCAAAAACAAGGTTGTGGATACGGTAGCCTTTTCCTTTTTTGGAATAGATGCTGCTTATTTCAGCTGATAGCATAAAATTAACCCCATCATATTCAAATAAGCCATTTCCCGTATCCTGCAACACGCGGCGCAGTTCTTCAAACCACAGGTGGTGCGTAAAATCCCCTGTGGCCATTAAATTGATCCCTTTTAATTTTGCCCAAGCGGCAATATGCTCTATATCCATATCACGGCTTGTGGCGCGGGAATATTTAGAGTGGATATGCAGATCGGCGATAAACTCCATTATTTATTTGCCCCCTCATAGACTATCTGGCCTGCAAGAATGGTGCGCTCTACCGAGCCTATAAATTTCCTGCCAATAAACGGGGAATTTTTGGACTTGGATAAAATCCCCTCTTTGGCTAGAATCATTTCTTTTTTCGGGTCAATAATAACCAGATCCGCGTCTCGGCCAATGCCTAAAGTGCCCTTATTAATTCCTAAAATTCTTGCCGGATTCAAGGCGATCTTTTCCACCAATGCCTTCCAATCCAATATCCCTTTGCCAATTAGCTGCTGAATGCATACGACTAACCCTGATTCTAAGCCTATTTTTCCGAATTCCGCGCGCTCAAATTCAATATCCTTTTCGTTTTCCGTATGCGGGGCGTGGTCTGAAGCGATAGCATCAATAATGCCGCTTCTTAAACCTTCGCGTATAGCTGCCAAATCTTCCTTGGCCCTTAAGGGCGGATTCATTTTCATATTAGTATCATAACCCGCTACATCTTCTTCTGATAAAGCAAAATAATGCGGGGCTGTTTCACAGGTTACCTGAATCCCGTTATTTTTCGCTTGAGCAATAATATCTACTGACTCTTTACAGCTGACATGGGCAATATGTATTGCGGCTTTGGCTTTTTGCGCCAAAATAATATCGCGCTCTACGCGGCTGTATTCTGATTCCTTAGGGATACCGCGCAACCCCAGTTTTGTAGAGATAAAACCTAAGTTTACTACGCCGCCTTTGGAGAGCGCTTTGTCTTCGCAATGCGCAATAACCAAAATATTTTCCCGGGCAGCTTTTTCCAAAGCCTGCATAAATATCTTGTCATCGTCTACCGAAGCACCGTCGTCAGTAATCGCGATTGCGCCGGCCTTTTTTAATCCTGAAACATCGCTTGCTTGTTTACCTGCGCGCTCTTTGGTGATGGTGCCGCTTATAAAGACATTGCACTGCGCGCTTCTTTTAATAATGGAATTCAGTAAGGAAACGTTCTCAGGCGAGTCTATCGCGGGAGTGGTATTGGGCATGGCCAGAAGCGAAGTCACTCCTCCTTTAACAGCCGCCCTTGTGCCGGAAAAAACAGTTTCTTTGTCTTCTCTGCCGGGTTCCCGTAAATGCACATGCATATCTACTATCCCGGGGATAACTATTTTGTCTTTAGCGTCTATCAGCTGGGAGCCGTTTACGCGCAGATCATTGCCGATCTTGGAAATTTTGCCGTTTTCTATTGCCAAATCAACAATGGCGTCAAGATTATTCGCTGGGTCAACTACTCGCGCGTTTTTAATTATTGTTTTCATTTTGCCTGTCGCGTGCTTGGGCAACTAAAAATAAAACTGCCATTCTTACGGCAATGCCGTTTGTGACCTGCTCTAAAATAACCGAATTGGGCCCGTCGGCAACCTCGCTTTCAATCTCTACCCCGCGATTAAGCGGGCCCGGATGCATCACAATAATATCTTTCTTGGCATTCTTAAGGCGCTCTTTGGTGATGCCAAACTTTTTGAAATACTCCAGCTGATGAGGAAAAGCCCCGGCGTCATCGCGTTCGAATTGCATCCTTAAAACATTTACCGCATCCGCGCCTGACAAGGCTTTATCTATATCGCTTGTCACGCGCACCCCCATTTTTTCTATTCCCACCGGAATAAGCATCGGGGGGGCGCAGACAGTAACTTGGGCGCCTAACTTAGTTAATCCCCAAATATTAGATCGCGCCACGCGAGAATGGGCAATGTCTCCAACAATGGCCACTTTAAGGCCTTCGAGGCGGCCTAGTTTTTCTTTTAATGTGAGCATATCCAACAAGGCTTGAGTCGGGTGCTCATGCCATCCGTCGCCGGCATTAACTACGCTTATCCCCACTCTATCTGCCAACATCTTGGCTGAGCCGGAGTAATTATGGCGCATAACAATAACATCGGCTTTCAGGGCCTGGATATTTAAACCGGTATCAATAAGGGTTTCCCCTTTTTTAACGCTTGAGGTTTCGGTGGCAATGTTAATTACATCCGCAGAAAGCCTTTTTGCGGCCACTTCAAAAGACACGCGCGTGCGCGTGGACGGCTCATAAAACAGATTTACTACCATCTTGCCGCGAAGCGCTGGTACTTTTTTAATATCACGGGTGGAAACCTCTTTAAAGGAACTAGCCGTATCCAAAATAAGCTCTATCTCTTCTTTTGTTAGTTCCTCCAGACCTAAGAGATCTTTTTTATTCCAGTTAGCCATAGTTATTTTTTCACGATTAATATCTCGTCGCACCCGTCGGATTCCATGAGACGTACTTCTACGCTTTGATTCTGCGATGTAGGTATATTTTTCCCCACAAAATCTGCTCTAATCGGAAGCTCCCGATGCCCTCTATCAATTAAGACCGCCAGCTGTATAGTACCGGGCCTTCCTAAATCTATCAAGGCATCAAGAGCAGCCCTTATGGTCCTTCCGGTATACAAAACATCATCTACCAAAACTACCTGTTTTCCCGTAATATCAAAATCTATCTCGGTTTTGTGTACCACAGGCTGGTGTGAAATAAGGGTGAGATCGTCTCGGTACAGAGTAATATCTAATATGCCTACCGAAATCTTTTTGCCCTCAATCTTATTGATCTGTTCTGCCAAACGATGCGCCAAGAACGCGCCGCGGCTTCTAATCCCGACCAAGCAAAGGTCTTCTATGCCCTTATTTTTTTCTAAGATCTCGTGGGCAATACGTACTAGCGAGCGGGATATGCCCTCTTGGTCCATAATCTTGATCTGTTCGCTATTCATAGGCAATAAAAAACCCAGATGCTTTCCTGGCAACTGGGCACGCTATAGCTACAATATTTTTCATTTTTATTTCCCTTTCCAGCTTCTCAAGAGCCGGTTTAAAGGTGATCTGATTTAAATAAGTATACCATCGCCGACGCCCAAAGTCAAGCCTAAATTACCACCACGAATTCGCCCCGCGGTTTTTGGTTTTTTAGCTTTTCCGCGATCTGGCCTGCTTTACCGCGGTAGATCTCTTCAAATTTTTTGGTCAATTCCCGCGCCACAACTATATCCTGATCCTCAAACACATCTTGCAGGTCAGCTAACGTAGCTAAAATGCGGTGGCAGGATTCATAAAAAACAACTGTGTTTTTCATCAGGGCAAGCTGTTGCAGGCGATTCTTGCGCGAAATCGGCTTATTCGGCAGGAAGCCGTCAAAAAAGAATTTGTTTGCCGGCTTTCCCGAAACAACCAAGGCATGGATCATGGCATTGGCTCCGGGAATAAAAGTAAGCGGGATATTATTTTCTACGGCAAGATTAATAATATTATGCCCTGGGTCGAGGATCCCGGGGGTGCCGGCATCAGAGATCAAGGCGATAGACTTACCCTCTTTTAACAGGCCAATAAGATATTCTGCTTTAGTGATACGATTATGCTGAAAGAAACTAGTGGTGGGGACAGAAATACCGTATTGCTTTAAAAGAATCTGGCTGTGCCGCGTATCTTCGCAGGCAACCAGGTCCACAGATTTCAAGACCTCTATGGCGCGCAAACTTATGTCTTTGAGGTTACCGATGGGAGTAGCGACAATATATAACATTATTCTACTGTTACTGATTTGGCTAAATTACGCGGCTGATCCACGTCGCAGCCGCGCCTGACTGCCACATGATAGGCCAAAAGCTGCAAAGGCACAGCGGTAACAAGGGGAGAAAATATTTCGCTTACCTGCGGCACATAAATAATCTCTTTGGTCAAAGACGGCATTTTTTTATCGCCTTCGGTTGCGATGGCAATCAATATCCCTTGGCGGGCGAGGATTTCCTGTATGTTAGAAATCATTTTCTCATGGGTGCGCGCCTCGGGGGCGATGCAAACTACCGCGCGATACTCATCAATAAGGGCAATGGGTCCGTGTTTCATTTCTCCGGCAGCGTACCCTTCTGCCGGAATATAAGAAATCTCTTTTAATTTTAAAGCCCCTTCCAGCGCCATGGGGTAATTGACGGTGCGGCCTAAGAATAAAAATGAACCGAAATTATGATGGCGGCTGGCAATATTCTTAATCAGCTTTTGCTGTTTTAAAATCTCTCTTTGCAGCGTTGGACAAGTTTTTAATTCTTTGATCAGGCGCTTCTCTTTATCAGAGATTGTCCCGGAACGGATGCTGTTTAAATAAAACGCCAGTAGGTATAAAGCTAAAAGCTGGGCGGTAAAAGCCTTGGTGGAAGCCACCCCTATTTCAGGGCCGGCATGGGTGTAGATAACCCCGTCGGATTCCCTGACTAAAGTTGAGCCCAAAACATTACAAATAGTAAGGGTGGCGGCTTTTTTCTTTTTGGCTTCGCGCACAGCCGCTAATGTGTCCGCGGTTTCTCCGGATTGGCTGATAGAAAGAACCAGATTATTTTCCCCCACAATGGGGTTGCGGTAACGAAACTCGCTTGAAACGTCCACTGTTACCGGTATCCCGCAAAGCTCTTCAAGGATATATTTGCCGCAAAGCCCGGCATGATAGGCTGTGCCGCAGGCAACAATAATGATTGCGTCTTTGTTGCGCAGATTTTCAGGGGCTATTTTTAATTCCTCAAAAATAACCTGCTGTGAACCGCGGCTAATGCGCGCAGCTAAAATATTTTCTAAAATAGCCGGCTGTTCATTTATTTCCTTGAGCATAAAATGATCCCAGCCTTGTTTCTGCGCCTGCGAAACATCCCAATTGATCTTTGTGGCCTGCCGATGCAGAACCTCTCCGGAAAAAGAAGACAGCGCAAAATTATCCTGGGTCAACACCGCTATTTCCTGGTCCTCCATAAAGGCCACGTCTTTGGTATATTCCAACAGCGCAGAAATATCCGAGGCAAAAAACATTTCGCCCTTGCCAGCGCCTATCACAAGCGGGCTTCCCAGGCGCGCGCCCACAATCTTGCCCGGCTCACGCTTAGAAATTACTACCAAGGCGAAGCTGCCTTCCAAATGCCCTACCGCCTGCTTGACCGCATCCTCCAATAAAACTCCTTGAGTGTAATATTTTTCTATAAGATGCACGGCAACTTCTGTATCGGTCTGGCTTAAAAAAACGTGGTGTTCGCGAATAAGATCTTCTTTGAGCTTAGCGTAATTTTCAATAATGCCGTTATGCACCAGGCTTATTTGATTGTCGCAGCTAAAATGCGGATGGGCGTTAACTTGATTCGGCGCTCCGTGGGTGGCCCAACGGCAATGGCCAATACCGGTTTTCCCTTGCACGGGCTTGGAAGATAAAAGATTCTCTAAATCTTTAATTTTACCGGGCAGCTTGCGGGTAGAAAGTTCTTTTTTGCGGTCTAAAAAAACGCTCAAGCCGCAAGAATCATAGCCGCGGTATTCCAGATGCTTCAGGCCGGATAGAATAACAGTCTGGGCGTCTCTGTCTCCGACATATCCAACAATACCGCACATATGCGCCTCACATTCAATAACCAAACATCAAATTCCAAACATCAAATAAATTCTAATAATCAATGACCAATTACCTAAACAAATTTGGTTCTTGATAATTGATGCTTGGTTATTATTTGGTTATGGGAACTTGGTCATTGATTATTGCCGCGTTTCTTATTAATACCTTGTGACCCGCGACTTTGTATTTTTTAATTTAAAGTGTCCCCAACCGGATTTGAACCGGTGTCGAGAGCTTGAAAAGCTCTTGTCCTAGGCCAGGCTAGACGATGGGGACAGGATTTTATTCTTCCTCTTCTTCAGCGATGACGGGAGCAATACAAGAAACGCGGTCTTTGTCCTGCAGCTTAATCAAACGCACGCCTTGAGCGGATCTGCCGGTGGTGCGGATGTCTTTTATGGCGCAGCGCAGGAAAATTCCGTTTTGAGTAATTGCCATCAACTCATCATTGTCGCTTACTGACTTAACCCTGACCGCAGAACCATTTTTATCAGTAACTTTAATATTAATTATACCTTTACCCCCGCGATTAGTCACGCGGTATTCATCGATAGGGGTGCGTTTGGCAAAACCTAATTCCGTGACAGTTAAAACTGTGGTTTCTTTCTGGGCCAAGATCATATCAATGACTTCATCTTTTTTATCCAGGGTGATCGCGCGTACGCCTTGCGCAGTCCGCCCCATGTCTCTGACCAATGATTCGGAGAAGCGGATAGCTTTGCCGGCGCTTGTCCCGATCAAAAGCTCTTGCTTGCCGTCGGTCATTTCCACGCCGATCAGCTGGTCATCTTTATCTAGGGTCATACCCATAATCCCGCCCTTGCGCGGATTGCTATAGGCATCAAGGTTGGTCTTTTTTATCTGGCCGTTTTTGGTAACCATCACTAAAAATTTATCCGCGGAAAATTCTTTTACCGGAATTGTAGAGCTTACTCTGGATCCCTGCTCCATTTGCACCAAATTCACCAGGGCCTTACCCTTAGAAACGCGGCTGGCCTGGGGGATTTCATAAACCTTCAGCCAATACACCTGGCCCTTATCGGAAAAAATCAAAAGGTAATCCTTGGTGGAAGCCACAAACAGGTGCTCAATAAAATCTTCGTCTTTGACCTCTGCTCCGGTGACGCCTTTGCCGCCGCGCTTTTGCTTGCGGTAGGCGCTTACCGGCAGCCTCTTGATGTACCCGCCGTGGCTTATAGTCACAACCACATCTTCTTCCGCGATCAAATCCTCTATCTGCAGCTCTTCCACTTCCCCGACTATATCGGTGCGCCGGGTATCGCCGTATTTTTCTTTTAAGGCCGCCAGCTCGTCTTTAATGATCGCTTCAACCTTTTTCTCCGACGCCAAAATCGCGCGGCACGATTCTATCGTTTTTAACAGCTGCGCGTATTCGGCGTCTATTTTATCGCGCTCCAGCGCAGTCAAACGCTGCAGCTGCATTTCCAGAATCGCCTGGGCCTGAATTTCAGAAAGCCCGAATTCCTTCATTAATTTTTCCCGCGCCTGCTCAGTGCTCTTGGAAGATTTTATCACGCGGATGATCTGGTCAATATGATCAAGGGCTATTTTTAGCCCTTCTAAAATATGCGCTCTTTTCAGCGCCTTGTCTAGTTCAAATTGAGTACGCCTTTTTATAACTACCTTGCGGTGTTCGATGTATACGTCTATGACTTGCCTTAAGTTCAATACTCTGGGCCGGTTATTCACCAGAGCTAACATAATAATTCCGAATGTCACTTCCAGCTGGGTATGCTTAAAAAGCTGATTTAAAACGATCTGTGACTCTGTATCGCGCTTTAAGTCCACAACAATGCGCATCCCGTCTTTGTCCGATTCGTCGCGAATATCCGAAATGCCTTCGATCTTTTTTTCTTCCACTAAATTCGCGATCGCTTCAATAAGCGCGGCTTTTTGCACCTGATAGGGGATCTCGGTAATTACAATCAGGTCTTTGCCGTTTTTCTGGTGCTCCACGCTGGCCCTGGCGCGCACGGTAAGCTTGCCTCTGCCGGTATTATAGGCATCCTTGATCCCGGCCTTGCCGCAAATAATTCCTCCGGTGGGAAAATCCGGCCCCTTGATATATTTCAAAAGCTCTTTGATCTGCGCCTGAGGATTATCCAAGGCGTATATAATAGCTTCGGCCACCTCGGATAAATTATGCGGGGGAATATTAGTGGCCATGCCGACAGCAATGCCGCTTGAACCATTGACTAAAAGATTGGGCAACACCGCCGGCAAAAGCAAAGGCTCTTTTAAGGAGGCGTCAAAGTTTGGCCCAAAGACAACGGTGTCCTTATCTATATCCGCCAGCATCTCTTCGGAAATAGCGGAAAGCCGCGCTTCGGTATAACGCATGGCCGCGGCAGTATCGCCGTCAACCGAACCAAAGTTCCCCTGGCCTTCCACTAGCGGATAGCGCAAAGAAAAATCCTGCGCCATGCGCACTAAGGTGTCATAAACCGCTACATCCCCGTGGGGATGATATTTACCTAAAACCTCACCGACGATACGCGCGCATTTTTTGTATGGCTTTGAATGCTCTAAATTTAATTCCTGCATCGCGTATAAAATCCTGCGATGCGCTGGCTTCAGGCCGTCGCGGGCATCCGGAAGGGCGCGGCCGACAATAACGCTCATGGCGTAATTCAAATACGCATCTTTTACTTCTTCTTCAATATAAACCGGAACTATTTTTTCATTGCGCGTATACATAATTTATAATCCTAAGCTTTAAGCTTATTTAATGTTTAACATGCTATATATCTAAGTTTTTAACCTGATGCGCGAAATTTTCGATAAATTCCCGGCGCGGCTCTACCTGATCCCCCATCAAAATAGTGAAAATCTTATCCGCCTCTACCGAATCTTCCAGGGTAATTTTTAACAGGGTGCGTTTTTCCGGATCCATAGTGGTTTCCCACAGCTGATGCGGATTCATTTCGCCTAAACCCTTATATCTTTGCAGGTGCATGCTTTTAGAGGCCAGTTCTTGTATATATCTGAACACGTCCTTAAGCCCAAAGAATTCTTTGTATTCTTTTTCATTGGCCACCCGGTAAAGAGGTTTGGTTTTTTTCTTGTCACCCCCGGCTGCAAGCTCTTTTTGGATTAAGAGCTCTTGCGTAAAATAAGTTTCTATCCCCAGCCCTAATTTCTCTAATTTAACAATGACTTGCTCTATATCCGGAGACTCAAAAATCTCCAAAATGTCACATTTATCTGTTTCTTCTTTATCGGTTAATTCTGCCAATTCTTTGTCGGAATAGACAAAATGCTCTTTACCCTCCACTTTAACCCTATAAATAGGCATTTTTTTGGTCTTGGGGTGCCGTAAAGCCAGATATTTTACAGTATTTACTCCCTTTTTCTCTAACACCTTACAGGTTATTTCCAGCTCTGCCAAAAGCGACAAGAGGTCTTTAAAGCGGGCATCTGTAAAGGTATCCTTATCCTTTAGAACTATAAACTCATGGCCTTCCCTGCCCATATCCAACAACAAGCCCTGCATCTGGTTTTCAGTTTGAATATACTCCTCGCGCTGGCCTCTTTTGATTTTAAAAAGCGGCGGCTGGGCAAGATAAACATGCCCTTCTTCCACAAGTTTAGGCATCTGCCGGTATAACAAAGTTAACAAAAGCGTGCGGATATGCGAACCGTCAACATCGGCATCCGCCATCAGGATCAACTTATCGTAACGCAGTTTTGTGAGATCAAATTCTTCTCCTACGCCTGTGCCCAGCGCGGTAATAATGGTGCGGATTTCTTCATTGGACAAAATTTTATCCAGCCGGGATTTTTCCACATTTAAAATTTTCCCTTTAATGGGCAGTATGGCCTGGAACCTGCGGTCTCTGCCTTGCTTGGCAGAACCGCCGGCAGAATCTCCCTCTACTATATAGAGCTCGCACAGCGCGGGATCTCTTTCCGAACAATCCGCTAATTTCCCCGGCAACCCCGCTCCTTCAAGCGCGCCTTTTCTACGGGTCAATTCCCGGGCCTTGCGCGCGGCTTCGCGGGCGCGGGAAGCCACAACAACTTTATCTATGATCTTATTGGCTACTGATGGATTTTCTTCAAAATACTCGTTTAAAGATTCTAATGTGGCAGAGGCTGCCCATCCCTCTACTTCGGAGTTACCTAATTTGGTTTTGGTCTGGCCCTCGAACTGCGGGTTAATAACCTTGGCGCTTATAACCGCGGTTAACCCTTCGCGCACGTCATCTCCGGTGATGGAAATTTCGCCCTTTAATAAATTTTTATTCTTGGCGTATTGGTTGATCGCGCGGGTTAAACCGGATTTAAAGCCCGATAGATGCGTGCCGCCTTCTACGGTATTAATGTTGTTCGCGAAAGAAAACATCGTCTCGGCGTAACCGTCATTATATTGCAGGGCCACCTCCAGGATGGTCTCGTCCTGCTCTTTTTGGAAATATAAAACTTTGTTGTGCAGAGGATTTTTGTTTTTGTTCAGATGCTCCACAAAAGAAACAATCCCGCCGGAGAATTCAAATACCGCCTCTTTATCATGGCGCTCGTCGGTCAATTTAATTTTTAGCCCTTTATTCAAAAAGGCAAGCTCTCTTAAGCGCTGGGATAAAGTGTCATAGGAAAATTCTGTGGTGTTAAAAATGGTTTTATCCGGCTTGAAAGTAACCTTGGTGCCGGTGGTGGCGCTTTTGCCGATCACCGTCAGCTTAGACACGGTTTTGCCGCGCTCATAGCGCTGGTGGTGTACCTTGCCTTCGCGGCGCACTTCTACCTCCAGCCAGTCGGACAGGGCGTTGACAACACTGACCCCCACCCCGTGCAAACCTCCGGAAACCTTATATGCGCGGTGGTCAAACTTACCTCCGGCATGCAAAGTAGTAAGGGCCACTTCAACCGCGGGCTTTTTCTCTGTTTTGTGGATATCAACTGGGATGCCCCGGCCATTATCCGCAACGCTTACGCTATTGTCCGGCCGGATGGCCACAGAAATAGAATCGCAATGCCCGGCAAGCGCTTCATCAACGCTATTATCCACCACCTCATAAACCAAGTGGTGCAGGCCGCGCACTCCGGTATCTCCTATATACATAGCCGGCCGGCGCCTCACCGCCTCTATCCCCTCTAAAACCTGGATAGTTGTTGCGTCATAGGGCTTGTCGGCCTTGGATTGTTTTTTAGTTTCTGCCACGGTTATTCTCCTAAAGAAAAACGGATCTCTTTTGCCTCTTTCATCACTTTTTGGATTTTTGCCAGCAGATTATCTTTTTCCAGCTTCAGATAATACAGCCAGCTAGCAGAATCCACCTTTACAAACAAGGTTCCGTTCTTAAAGGCGTATAATTGTACATGCTCGCAGGCTTTCTTGGCAAGGATTTTTTTCAAAATTTCCTGCGGCCCGTCGATAGCGGCTTTGCCTTTAGGGTTTTGCAGGTTTTCCAATACCGCATTAATTGTTTTATCTATGCGCTCCATCTAACCCAACCGCATCGGCAACACAATATAGGAATACCCTTCCAAACGGAACACCCCGGGCTTCTCGCTGTCAGTTAATTCAAAATCCACGCTTTGGGCGGATAAATTTTTTAACACATCCATTATATAGCTGGGGTTAAAACCAACCGCCAGCTCCTTGCCTTTATAAGAGGCGTGGATTTCTTCGCGCGATTCCCCTATATCCGGTGTTGATTTTGAAATAACCATCTTATCTTTAAAAACTTCGAATTTTACCGCCTGGTAATCCGGGGTGGCTAAAAGCGCCGCTCTTTTTACTGCCAGCAAAAATTGTTCCCGGTCTAAGGTGATTTTTGTTTCCGCAGTCTGCGGGATAACCTGCCGGTAATCAGGGAACTCCCCCTCAATAAGCCGGGAAATGATCGCTTTTTCTCCCAAATCAAACAAAACCTGGTTATTCCCCAGTGTAACGGTCAGCTCTCCGCCTTCTTGCAGGTTGCGATTTAATTCCTGTATGGTTTTACTGGGCACTATCATGTTCATGGTTTTTTCTACCTCTTGCTTTAGTTTGCGCTCAACCACCGCCAGTCTTTTCCCGTCGGTAGCCACTAAAGTAAGCGTGTTTTTTGAGATTTTAAATAATATTCCATTTAAAATATATCGCGCCTCATCAAAAGACACCGCAAAAGAAGTCAGGCGCAGCATTTCTTTCAAAACCCCTTGCTCTAGCTTAAGAGCCTCTTTATCTTTAAATTCCGGCAGCCGGGGGAATTCCTCTTTACCTAAACCCATAATTTTAAACTGGCAGCTAGGCGCCTCTATCGCAACCGTGTTATTTTTTTTGCTATTTAGAACAACCGTATCCGCGGGCAGTTCCCTGACAATATCATTAAAGCGTTTAGCTGGGATAGTTATTGCCCCTTGTTCAACAACCTCCACAGGTATTACACAGGTTATCCCTATATCCAAATCCGTGGCAGTTAATTTTAAATCATTGTTTTGTGTTTCTATTAGGATATTCGCTAATATAGGTAAAGCCGATTTAGGGGTTATCACATTCTGCACAGTTTGTATGGCCGCAAGTAAAGTATTTTTTTCGGTTTTAAACTTCATATATCCCCCTTACTATTAATATTATTTTAATAACTAAAAACAGTATTTGTCTTAGTAGGGCTATGTATTCTGTTGATAAAACAAAACTCCCAATCATTCCAAATAGTTACAGCAAAAAAACTGTGGATAAAAATATAAGCTATTGCTGTATAATCTGTATAAGGTGTTGAATTTTATTTTTCAGTGTTTCGTTTTCCTGGACGCCCAAACGGATTTTATTGTAAGAATGCAAAACCGTAGTGTGGTCTTTCCCGCCAAAAAAACCGCCAATTTCCGGGAACGACAAATCCGTTAACTCTCTGCTTATGTACATAGCTACCTGCCGTGGCAAAACGATATTTTTGTTTCGGCGCTTTGTTTTTAAATCCGCCAAAGAGACCCCAAAATCTTCCGCCACCACCCTTTGGATAAAATCAATAGTGATGAGTTTTTTGGGTTCTTTTAGCAAATCCCTGAGAACCTCGCGCGCCAGATCCAAGGTGATAGGCTTTTCTTCTAACAAAGAATAAGCGATGGTCCTGATCAAGGCCCCTTCTAATTCCCTGATATTGGTTTTGATTAACCCCGCGATAAAAAACAAAACGTCGTCGGGGACAGCTACGGGTTCTCTCTCCACTTTTTTCTTTAGTATGGCCACCCGGGTTTCCAGGTCCGGGGGCTGGATATCTGTGGTCAGGCCCCAACTAAAACGCGACACCAGCCGGTCTTGCAGGTTAGAAATTTCTTTAGGGGGCCGGTCCGAAGAAATTATAATTTGCTTGTGCGCGTCATGCAGGGCGTTAAAGGTATGGAAAAATTCCTCCTGCGTGGATTCTTTTCCGGCGATAAACTGGATATCGTCTATCACGAGCACGTCTACATTGCGGTATTTCTGGCGGAATGCGCCCGTAGAATGTTTTTGGATAGCCTCAATCAATTCATTAGTGAAACGTTCCGAGGTGATATAGCATATTTTTGGGTTGCCGCCTGCCTTTTTAAGAATTTGGTGGCAGGTGGCCTGCATTAAATGGGTCTTGCCCAAGCCCACCCCCCCGTATATAAACAAAGGGTTATAAGTTTTGGCAGGCGCTTCTGCTACTGCCATACAATAGGCATGGGCGTGGCGGTTAGAAGAACCCACAATAAAGTTTTCAAAAGTGTAGCGCGCGCTTAACCCCGCGGCATTTTGAGGCTGGAACTCGGGCGTGTTTATCGGCGTCCTTGTTTCTGTTGCAGCTGCGGCAGCAGCCTGCGGCTCTGACAAAACCCCGATATCAACAGTAACCACCCGGTTGGCGTGGCGGTTAAAAGCATCCTGGATGGCTGATTTATAGTTTTTTTCCACCCATTCCCGGAAAAAACTGTCTGGGGCTTCCAAAATCAGGCTGTTGGCATTGTTCATCCGCGGCCGTAAGGGTAAAATCCAGGTTTCAAACGGGGTTTGGCCTAAGTCCGCGCGCAAACCGTTCTTTGTAGTTTCCCAAAGGGAGAGTATGTCCATGGTTTTCTCACAGAATCCACAGCTTATTCACATATTGGATAAACCTGTGGAAACATTATAACAGGCTAAAAGGCATATGCAAGTAAAAATCTTAGAGGCTTTATTATACAAAGATTTAGCTATCAGTCAACTAAAAATTAAAAAAGTAATTGTTGTATTGACTAGATTGGAGTTTGTGTTATAATTACTCCCCTATATATTATTAACACTCGGCGCTTATCGTACCCGGCACAACTTGATGTGCCGGTGTTCGCCTTGCTGGCGAAGTATTGCGCCGGTGTTCACTACTGGAACACTCGGCGCTTATCGGAATTGCGCCGGTGTTCACTACTGTGAAGGAGAGTGGAATGAAGAAACACCTAAAAACCCCAACAAATATTGTCGGTGTAAGAGTCCATGGATTCAGAAGCCGCATGGCCAGTAAGTCCGGCAGGGCGGTTTTATCCCGTCGTCGGCAAAAGGGCAGAAAAGCGCTTTGTCCTTAATGGTTATCAGGCGTTTCATAAATAGTTTTATATTATTATATCAGCGCCTTATCAGGCCGTTGCTGCCGGTTTGCTGTCGTTTCTATCCCAGCTGTTCAGAATACAGCCGCCAGGCAGTTATGAAATACGGAGTGTTCAAAGGCGCAGCAAAGTCTGTGTGGCGGATCTTGCGTTGTAACCCGTTTTCCGACGGGGGCGAAGATCACCTAACTTAAGGAAGGTTATGGAAAAAAGAGTTATCTTGGCAGTAGTTCTTTCTAGCATGGTGATTATGTTTTGGTCCATGTTCATAGAAAAAAAGGCCGTGCCTACTGTTGCCGGCAATGTTCCGGCGCAGACGGTTTTGCCTCCCAGCGAGCAGGATCAACATCCTGCAAGTGTTTCTTTGGCGCCTGCGGTTAAGCCGGCACCGTCGACTAGGATTATTTACCACCAGCCCGACGTGGATTTTACTTTTCAAGAAGAAACCGCCAGTATAGAAAGCGCGACCTTTAAAAAATATAAAAATTATGAATTTACCCTCACAGACGCCTTCTTGTTAAAAGGCAGCAGATTAGTTTTTAAGAAAGAAAAACAGATCCCCAGAGAAATATCCTTCACAGCAAAAGACGGCGGCATGGAGATCAAAAAGCGCTTCATTTTCGCTAAGCCCAACTATGGCATGGACTTAGAAATAGAAATCACCAATCTTTCTTCTTCCCCCATTGCTTTTTCTGCTCCTTTTTTGCTGGGCACAGCAAAAAATACTGGGCCAGCTGGCCAATTCTTAGATGTCGCGGTTTCTGCGCAGGGGAAAATTACTCATGCGCGGCCGGATAAAGATAGATTATTAAAGGGGGTTGATTTTTCTGCTTTTAGAGAGCAATATTTTGTCAATATTGTACAGCCACAAACAGACAATAATACCGTTGCTATTAGCAAAATTAATGTCCAATCTGGCGAGATTTCAATCTTATTTCAGCCTGTAATTGTCCAATCTGGCGAAAAGAGAAGCTTGATATGTAAGGCCTATATAGGGCCGCAAGACTGGTCTTTAATCCAGCCTGTTGACCCAGATTGGGTAGGAATTATTAATTATGGCTTTTTTGATGTTATCTCCCAAGGGTTGATCAAGCTCTTGAGATTATTTTATTGGATGGTGCACAATTGGGGCGTGGCCATTTTGTTGTTAAGTGTTGCAATATATGCACTTCTGTTCCCGCTCACCATTAAGCAGATGCGCGCCATGAAAGATATGCAAATGCTGCAGCCCAAAATAGAACAGCTAAAAGCTAAATATAAGGATAACCCGCAAAAATTACAACGAGAGACTTTAGAGTTATATAAAGAACATAAAGTTAATCCTTTGGGAGGGTGCTTGCCGCTTTTGTTGCAGATGCCCGTCTTTTTTGCTTTATACCAAGCTCTTACGAGGTCTATAGTGTTAAAAGGGGCGCGCTTTCTTTGGATAGATGATCTGTCCTTGCCGGATAAGGCAATAACTTTAAAGAGCGCCCTGCCAATCATAGGCACGCAAATTAATATTCTGCCGATTTTAATGGCCATTCTCATGGTGGTACAGCAAAAAGTTTCTACTCCCAAGGCGGTTAATAGTGAATATGCCCAACAGCAAAAAATGATGACCATTGTTATGCCTGTGCTTTTTGGCTTTATTTTTTATACAATGCCTTCGGGCTTAGTATTATATTGGTTAGTAAATAGCGCTATGTCTGCTACGTTTCAGGCGCGCATAATGAAAGCAGCGAAATGAAGAAACAAGGATTAGAAGTCGTAGGCTCAACCGTAGAAGAAGCAGTACAAATAGCGCTTAAAAAGCTTAACTTGCCGCGCAATAAAGTTAAAATTGAGATATTGAGCGAAGAAAAACGAGGTTTATTCGGCATGCCCGGGGCAAGCTTGGCCAAGATCAGGGTGAACCTAATAGAAGCAGGCGAAAATCACTTGACAGAGGGCGGTAAATAGAGATAATAAGGAGAGGTCCCAAATTGTTCCACGAGGAACAATTTGAAAAGCCAATTGTTCCACGAGGAACAATTGAAGTCAAAAAAAGCGTTCTATGGGCAAGATTATCACTATTTGTAATCAAAAGGGCGGCACAGGCAAGACCACCACAGCAGTGAACGTTGCGGCCTATTTAGCTTTAGCTGGCAAGAAAGTAGTCTTGGTAGATCTTGATCCCCAAGGCAATGCCACCAGCGGTTCAGGCGTGGATAAGCATAAAGTATCCAAAAGCACTTACCATATGCTCTTAGAAGACGCAGAGCTTAAAGACATACTGCATCTTACTGAAGTGCCTAATTTTTTTGTTGCCCCGGCAAATTTAGATTTGACTGGCGCGGAAGTAGAATTAGTCAGCGCCTTAGGCAGAGAGAACCGTTTAAAAAAAGCCCTGTCCAAAGAAAAAGATAATTACGACTATATCTTTATTGACTCGCCGCCGTCATTAGGGCTTCTTACCATTAACGCCCTTTGTGCCGCAGATTCAGTTTTGGTGCCGGTGCAATGTGAATATTATGCCCTAGAAGGCGTGTCGCAACTCCTTAATACTGTTAATCTTATAAAAAATAACCTCAATCAAAGCCTAATCATTGAAGGCGTGCTTTTAACTATGGCGGATTTTCGCACCAACTTAACTAAGGAAGTGGTTGAAGAGGTAAGAGGACATTTTAAAGATAAAGTTTACCACACTATTATACCCAGAAGTATTCGTTTAACAGAAGCCCCTAGTTTTGGCAAGCCCATAGCTTTGTATGATAAGGAATCTTTGGGGGCGCTGAAGTATGAAGAGTTATCCAAGGAAATGATGAAATAAATGTCCAAACTGCAGATTGGACATTTATAAGGCCATAAATCAGGAGAGACTATGGAAAAAAGAGCGCTTGGTAAAGGGTTAAACGCATTAATTCCGGAAAAGGAAGAAATCATCGGCTCTTCTGCGGATGAAATCCCAATTGCTAAGATTAGGCCTAATCCTTTTCAGCCCCGGGAAGATTTTGACGCCCAGAGCCTGGATGAACTTGTTCAGTCCATAAAAGAAAAAGGCGTGATCCAGCCGGTGTTGGTGCGCAGGCACGGTGAAGATTATGAACTTATCGCGGGGGAAAGAAGATTGCGGGCTGCGCAGAGCTTGAATATGGCAAAGATCCCGGCAGTGATAAAAGATGCCGATGATAAGGAATCTTTAGAGCTTGCTTTAATTGAAAATATTCAAAGGCAGAGCTTAAATCCGATAGAAGAAGCGCGCGCCTATAAATACCTGATTGATAAATTTGAACTAACCCAGGAGAAGGTAAGCGAGGTTTTGGGAAGAGCCCGTGCCAGCGTGGCTAACACCTTAAGGTTATTAAATCTTCCGCCGGAAATACAAGAGAAGATCAAAAACGGCGCGTTAAGCTTTGCCCATGGCAAGGCGCTTTTGGAAATTACCGACGAGCAATTACAGAAAAAGATCGCGCACGAAGTAATAGCAAGAAATCTGTCTGTGCGGGAATTGGAAAATTTATTGAAAAGCCGCAGGGTGCGTAAAACTAAGGCACGGCCTTGCTTTGCGGGAAAAGCAACCCTGATCGAAGTCATAGAGGAACAATTACAGCAAGCGCTGGCTACCAAAGTGCGGGTGGTTAAAGGTAAAAAACGCGGGGTCATAACTATAGAATTTTATTCTGAAGCTGACTTAGAAAGAATTGCTAATAAAATCAAGGGAGGTAATTGATTATGGGGCAGGCAGTTTTGGTTTTGATTAAACCCGATGGGCTAAAAAAATCTTTGACCGGAAATATCCTGACCCGTTTGTCCGAGACCAAGCTGGAAATAGTCGCGGCCAGGATGGTCAGGGTTTCAGAAGAGCTGGCCAAAGAGCACTATAAGCACCTGCAAGACAAACCGTTTTTTGGGGAGCTTATCAAGTATCTGCGCGGGGAACTCCACGACAGGCGCAAGGTTATGGCCTTGGTTTATTGGGGAGAAGAGGCGATTAATAAATGCCGTCAATTAGCAGGGGCGACTAATCCCGAAGAAGCAGAGCCCACATCTATTCGCGGCTCATACGGTAGGATTTTGACCTCCGGGCTTTTTGAGAACGTGATCCATGTTTCTTCAAATCCCGAAGAGGCCGAGAGAGAAATTAAATTATGGTTTACTCCCGAAGAAATCATAGTGGATCTTTATCCGACGAAAGAAAAGAAAGACAGTAAGATTGTCCAGGCTTGGGCTCAAGGAGAAAAAACATGATTCAGGGCATGACAGGTTTTGGTTTTAGTCTTGTGAAAGTAAAAAACGGGAAGATCTCCGTGCAGATAAGAAGCACCAATCACAAATTCCGCGAGGTGGCGCTTCATCTTTCCGAGGGTCATCTTGGGCTTGAAGAGGCGATCAGAGAGCAGATTGAAAACAGGATCAGGCGAGGCAGAATCTCTTGCGCAATAGACATCCAGATAAAATATCCGCAGGATGTGTCGGTGAACAGCCAGCTTTTGAAAAAATACAGTTTTGCTTTAAGGCAGATCCAAAGGGATTTTTCAACTAGCGAAAATATTTCTTTGGATACACTGATCAGGCTGCCGGGGGTTTTGTCTTTGAAAGAAACCGGGCAAGATAAAGAGGCCTTGTTGCCGCACGTAAGAAACGCCTTAAGCGGGGCGCTGGATGATCTGTTAAGGATGCGCCATAAGGAAGGCACCGCTTTAGAAAAAATTTTGCGCAAAATGGCCAACAAGCTTTTAATTGATGTCGCCCTGGTTAAGCAAAGGTTTGCCAGGTCAAGCAAATTGAAGCTGGCGGTCCTTAAAAGCGACGAGGAGAAATCCGCGTTTTTACGCAATTCCGATATTACCGAGGAGATGGACCGTTTAACCTTTCACGCTAAAAGTTTCCTCCAAAAATTAGCTAAAAATAATTCCGTGGGCAAGGAGCTGGATTTTATCGCTCAGGAAATGCAAAGAGAAGCAAATACCATGGCGGCTAAATCCTGCGATAAGATGGTTTCTTCCCGCGCCGTGCAGATAAAAAGCCTTATAGAAAAAATCCGGGAACAGGCGCAAAATGTTGATTAAGGGAAACATTTTTGTTGTCTGCGGGCCGTCGGGATCAGGCAAGACAACGCTGGCCAAGAGCCTTCTTAAGTCCGCTATTTCTAAGATGCGCTTGATGCGCTCGGTGTCTTTGACTACCCGCCCCAAGCGCTCAACAGAGGCAGATAAAAAAGATTATTTCTTCGTCTCTAAAAAAGAATTCCAGCGCCTGAAAAGGGCAAAAAAAATCCTTGAATGGACCCGGTATTTAGGGTATGATTACGGGACTCCCAAAGACTTCATAGACCAAAACCTTAGCAAGGATAAGCAAATAATCATGTGCCTGGACCTGAAAGGCGCAAGAAGAATTAAGCGCTCTTATCCTTCTTGCGCAACGGCCATTTTTATTATGCCTCCGTCGCTGAGTGAGTTGGAAAAGAGGATCAGGAACCGCTGCGGCGCTACATCAGAGAAAGAGATCAAAAGAAGGATTTTTCTTGCTAAAAAGGAAATAAAGTCTGCCCAGGGATTTGATTATTGCATAGTCAATGATAACTTGAAAACCGCCCAGCAAAAGTTGCGCGGGATAATTGAGAGTAAAATAAAAGGAAGGTAAGAATGACCTACGTGCCGCTTGAGAAATTATTGGATAAGACAAACCACTCGATCTATAAACTTGTTATTTTGGCTTCTAAGAGAGCGCTGGAAATAGCCGAAGGCCAGCCCAGGCTGGTGTTGAGTCTGCCGCTTGCTATGAAGCCGTCAACCGTGGCATTATTTGAGATTGCCGCCGGGAAAGTTTATTGCAAGAAAATAGAAAATAACTAATGCCAAAAGAAAAGAAGCAAATCATTTTAGGGGTTACCGCAAGTGTGGCGATTTATAAAGCCTGCGATTTGGTGCGCCGCCTGCGGGAAAATAATTTTGGCGTTACGGTGGTAATGACCCAAGAGGCGAAAGAATTGATCCGCCCAGCTTTATTTGAGGCGGTTAGCTTTAATAAAGTTTATACGGAAATGTTTAATTCCGACCGTGTCTGGGAAATAGAGCATATTTCTTTGGCCGAGAAAGCGGATTTGATTTTGATTGCCCCGGCAACCGCAAATATTATCGGGAAGCTTGCCAACGGGATCTGTGACGATCTTTTAAGCTGTACGGTTATAGCAAGCAATGCGCCGGTTTTAATTGCCGCGGCGATGAATACCAAGATGTATCAAAATAAAATCGTGCAGGATAATATTAAGAAGTTAAAGACAGTAGGGTATAAATTTATCGGGCCAGTTGAAGGAAATTTGGCCTGCGGCAAAAAAGGTTTAGGCTGCTTGGCTGGCGTTGAAGAGATAATAAAAGAAGTAAAAAGATTATTATAATTTTGGCGTGGTAGCCAAGCGGTAAGGCAACTGTCTGCAAAACAGTTATTCACCGGTTCAAATCCGGTCCACGCCTTTAGAGTTCTTTTTAAATAGCGGTAACAGCGGTTCTCCCGCACGACTTGTAAAATACAGCGGGATCCCGACTGAACCGAAGGTGAACGTCGGGAGAATCCGCTCGTCGCCTTAGAATTTCCTCGCTATCGCCAGTATGGAAATTCACCCCGAAGCCAGCGAAGAAAATTATTGAGCGAGGCGAAAGAATTTTCGAGTGCTTTGGCGAGGGGCAAAAACTTAAGTTTTGCGACAAGCCGAGTAGCGAGCGGAGTATCTGGAATACTACGGTTAGAAAATTTACAAGCGTTTAGGCAAGGGGCGACAAACAAAATAGCGAGCGGAGTATCTGAGGTAAAGTTGCATGCCGAATAAAAGAAAAGAATTAAATATCGGCGGATCTGATCTTTGGTATTTAGTGGGGTTGGTTACAAGCGACGGCTGTCTATCCGGGGATAAAAGGCACATAGATATTACTTCTAAAGATTATGGGTTTCTGGATAAATTAAAAAATGCCCTAGGCTTGAAGAATAAAATCGGAACTAAAAATAAAGAAAGGCCTAATCAGGCTTATTATTTACAATTCTCAAATAAGAACCTTTATGAATTTTTAGTTGCAATAGGATTAAAGCCGAATAAGTCTTTAAGTTTAGGTAATCTGGATGTTCCTGAAAAGTTCTTTGTTGATTTCTTGCGCGGCTTAATTGATGGAGACGGAAGTATCCGTAGCTGGGTGCATCCATCTAATAATAGAGAGCAGTGGAGTTTAAGAATTTATTCCGGCTCTCCAAAATTTATTCATTGGTTAAGGAGTACAGTAGAGAAATTATTGTTGGCCCGAGGCAGGACGCACAAGAGTGCAGGCAATGTGTGGGTGTTGAAATATGGCAAAATGGCTGCAAGAAAAATTGTTGCGCAATGTTATTATAAAAACTGTTTTGGTTTGGAAAGAAAAATAAAATTAGCCCAAGAATGCATTAATGCATCTGTGGGCTGGGGTAAGAGTAAAACAGTTATTTAGCTTTGTTCTTAAAAATTTTGGGCAGGTGTTGGAATGGCAGACAATGGAGACTTAAAATCTCCCGCTTGCAAGAGCGTGAGGGTTCAACTCCCTCCCTGCCCATTAAATTTTAACGAGGATACAGCAGCGGCAATGTAAGTATGACTTTAATTGTTCCGTTAATATTTGTGTTGGTGTTGCATATTTTTATTCGTCGTGGTATCCGCGACACGGTCAAAAAGAGTAAATTTGTATTTATATCCAATGTGGTCTTCTTGGCATTGTTGATATGGATGGCATGGCAGGCGCAAGCTAACTTTAATGCTCGAAGCCAGGCCATTGAAAAAGGGGAATCAAAATAAAATTTTAACGAAGCGGTTTTTAACAGCTATCCGCCGCAAGCGGATTGATATAACTCGGAGTTTCGCTGAATTTCCGCCTTCGGCGGATACATTGGAAGGTTGCCTCGATGCGTAAGATGTGCCGAAATTTTCAAAATTAAAATTTCGGCACACTCATCGAGGTTTCACTGAATTTCCGCCTTCGGCGGATACATTTTGGTGTTCAAGGGCTCATAGCTCAGTTGGTTAGAGCGTTGCGTTGACATCGCAAAGGCCAGAGGTTCAAGTCCTCTTGGGCCCACCATTTAAAAAGCGTAAAGTGTAAAGCGAAAAGCGTAAAACCAAAAAGCTTTAAATTTTTAATTTTGGTTTTTAATTTTGCGCTTTTAGCTTTACGCTAAGGAAAAGTTATTATGGACATATCGGTTTTACGGCATTCCTGTTCTCACGTAATGGCCCAAGCGGTAAAAGAGCTTTGGCCGCAGGCGAAGGTTACTATCGGTCCGGCTATTGAGGACGGGTTTTATTATGATTTTGATAAAAAAGAGCCGTTTACCGACGATGATTTGGCCAAGATCGAAGAATCTATGCGCCGGATCATTGCCAAGAATGAGCCTTTTATAAGAGAAGAATTAAATACGGCTGAGGCAATAAAGTTCTTTGAACAGCGTAAAGAAGATTACAAGGTGGAATTGATTAAGGCTTTGAATGTGGACAAGGTCTCTATTTACAAAACAGGAAATAGTTTCGTAGATTTATGCCGCGGCCCGCACATAGATTCAACCGGGCAGATTAAGGCCTTTAAATTATTGTCAGTGGCAGGTGCGTATTGGCATGGTATTGAAACCAACCCCATGCTGCAGAGGATTTATGGCACCTGCTTCCAGACGCAAAAAGAATTAGACGAACATCTCAAGAATTTAGAAGAAGCGAAAAAGCGCGACCATCGAAAGCTAGGGCCCCAGCTAGAGCTCTTCGATATCTTTTATGAAGATGCCGGCCCGGGCTTGGTATTTTATTTGCCTAAGGGGGCAATTCTTCGCCGGATCATTGAAGATTACGAGAAAAACGCGCATTTGGCGCGCGGGTATCAAATGGTCTTGACTCCGCATATTATGCAGTCAGGCCTTTGGCAGACCTCAGGGCATTATGATTATTACCGGCAGAACATGTATTGTTTTAAGATTGAGGAAAAAGAATTTGTTTTAAAGCCGATGAATTGTCCGGGGCATATTTTGATTTATAAATCCAAGACCAGAAGTTATCGCGACTTGCCGTTACGGCTTTTTGAGCAGGGAACAGTTTATCGCCATGAGAAGGCAGGGGTTTTGCACGGTCTTTTGCGCGTGCGCGGGTTTACTCAAGATGACGCGCACATCTTTTGCCTGCCAGAACAGCTCAAAGATGAGATTCAAAAGGTCATAGATTTTGTCTTTGACACCATGAAGGACTTTGGATTTTCAGATATACAGATTGAATTAAGCACCCAGCCGGAAAAATTTATCGGAACGCAAGGAGATTGGGACAAGGCAACAGCAGGATTGGAGAACGCGCTTAAGGAAAAAGGCCTGGCCTATACTATTAATGCCGGTGATGGAGCCTTTTATGGCCCAAAGATAGATATTAAGCTAAAAGATGCCTTGAAACGGCAATGGCAATGTGCTACCATACAATGTGATTTTGCGCTGCCTAAGCGCTTTAATTTAGAATATATAGACCAGGATGGCCAGGCCAAGCAGCCGGTCATGCTGCATCGCGTCTTATTGGGTAGCTTAGAGAGATTCTTAGGCGCGCTTGTCGAACATTATGCTGGCGCTTTCCCGGTGTGGCTGGCGCCGGTGCAGGTAGCCATTGTTCCGATTAACGCGGTATTTGAAGGTTATGCTCAAGAAGTCAAACGCGCGCTTGAAGAAATTTCTTTGCGCGCGGAACTGGTTTCTGGAAGTGAAACTTTAAATAAGCGCATCCGCCAGAAAGAAGTGGAAAAGGTCCCTTATATTCTGGTTATAGGAGCGCGGGAAGAGGAACAAAAGCAGGTTTCTGTCAGGCAGAGAGGGCAAAAAGATTTAGGCGCGATGAGCTTGGCGGATTTTATCATAAAAATCAAAGAACAAATTAATAACAAGCAGTAAAACACCAAGGAGGTTGCTATAAAGAAATTTATTCGCGTTAACGAAAAAATCCGCGTCTCGCAGGTAAGAGTTATTGGCTCAGAAGGAAATCAATTAGGGATTATGGCTACTAACCGGGCGCTTGAAATTGCCAACCAAAGCGATTTAGACTTAGTGGAAGTTGCTCCAGCTTCTGTTCCGCCTGTTTGCAGGGTAATGGATTTTAGTAAATTCAAATATGACCAGGAGAAAAAAGAGCGCGAGGCCAAGAAACACCAGAAGCTGACGCATTTAAAAGAGATACGCGTTAAGCCAAATATCAATGAACACGATTATCAGACCAAGTTAAGGCAGGTAATCGCGTTTTTGCAGAAAAAAGACAAAGTTAAGGTTAATCTTTTCTTCCGCGGCAGGCAAATGGAACATATGGACTTAGGAAGAAAAATTCTGGATAAATTCGTCGTCGATACAAAGAACGACGCGGTGATGGAAAAAGAGCCAAGTTTAGAAGGCAGGATTATTTCACTGGTGCTTGCTCCGAAATAACCAATATAAGAATGAGAGGCCAAAGATATGCCCAAACTTAAAAGTAAAAAAGGGGTAATGAAAAGATTCAAACGCTCTAAAACAGGAAAAATAAAATATTATGCCGGAGGGAAAAGCCACCTGGCGACTAACAAAAAAACAAAACGCATCCGTTCTTTAAGAAGGGCCAAGACTATTGACGGGGCCCCGGAAAAGAAATATTTAAGAAGAATGATGCCCTATGCCTAAAGCAATACAAGAGGAGTAAAAATGCCAAAAGTTAAACATAGCCAAGCTACCAGAAGAAGAAAGACCCGCACATTAAAAAGCGCCAAAGGTTTTTTCGGCGACCGGAGCAAGCAGTATCAGCAGGCGCGCAGGGCCCTGATGCATGCTTTAAAATACGCCTACCGCGACCGCAGGAATAAAAAACGGTTGATCCGCTCCCTTTGGATCGTGCGCATCAATGCCGCTTGCCGCGAAAACGGGATCACCTACAGCAAGTTTATGAACGCCCTTAAAAAAGCAAAAATCACTTTGGACAGAAAGATTATCGCAGAGTTGGCGGTTAATAATCTCCCAGCGTTCAATAAGCTTATGGAAATCGCCAAAAAAGGATAGGCATGTATATAATTATTGTGGGCTGTGGCCGGGTCGGCTCGCAACTTGCAAAACTTCTCTCCAATGAAGGCCACAATGTAGTGGTTATAGATAAAAGCCAATCTTCCTTTGAGCGTTTAGGCAATGCTTTTAACGGCCTGACCTTAAGCGGCAACGGGTTTGATCTAGACCTTTTAAAACAAGCCGGCATTGAAAAAAGCGACGCCTTCTGCGCGGTAACAAACGGCGACAATACCAACCTTATTTGCGCTCAAGTAGCTAAGAGAATTTTTAAAATCCCCAAGGTTTTTGCCCGGGTATACGATCCTAATCGGGCGAATATCTACGCTTATTTAGGCTTGGATATCATAAGCGGGACAGTGCTTTTTGCGTCTATGCTGCGCGATAAGATCATTGAAAGCCGTTTTTCAAGCTATCTTATCGAAACCAAAGAGTTGGGTGTGTTGGAAATTGAGGCCAAGGATAGCCTTGTGGGAAAATCCGTTCAGGAAATAAACGATCCGCCGGATATACTGGTTGTGGCGATAAGAAGGGTAGATGGAGTAATCATCCCGCAGCCCGGCACTGTTTTAAAACCAAAAGATTCTTTGATGGCGGTGGTCAAGGTTTCCAGCTTAAAGAAAATTAAAGATAGGTTTGGCGTTTAAAGATAAGAGCATATTATGTATATCGTGATTGTGGGGGCTGGGAAAGTAGGGTATTTTTTGGCCAAGAAAATGTCTTTGGCTAAGCATACCATAATTTTGGTGGATAAAAACCGCGAGATTTGCGAAGAGATAGCTAAAGATCTGGATGTCTTGGTTATAAACGGAGATGGTTGTGACCAGAACATATTAGAAGAAGCAGGATCGGGCAGGGCCGATGTTGTGGCGGCTGTTACCGGAGAAGACGAAGATAATTTAATCATCTGTCAGCTTGTTAAAGAGCGTTTTAATGTCGGGCGCACCGTCGCCAGAGTCAACAACCCTGATAATGAGCATACCTTTTTTGAGTTGGGCGTGGACGTGCCCATTGATTCCACCAAGATAATCGCCAAGATCATTGAAGAGGAGGTTTCTTTCTCTGATTTTGTCAACTTGATGAGTTTTAAGCGCGGGAAGCTAGCTATTGTGCGCGTTGACCTGCCCAAAGATTCTCCTGTCATCAATAAACAGCTTCACCAGATACAATTGCCTAAAGACGCGGTTTTGGTTTCTATCGTCAGAGGCGAAGAAGTAATTATTCCCAAAGGAAACACCGTTCTTCTTCCCGGAGATGATATTATCGCCATTACGGTTATCGGCAATGAGCCGCAGCTGGTGAACCTGTTAGTAGGTAACTTATAATTCTTTATGAGATTGACTACTTTTAAAAACGCTATTGTCGGGATGGCTACTGAAGTGGCTTTTGCCTTATTCGTTATGGCCATTGCCGCGGGAATATGTTTTATTCTTTATTTAAAATGATACTTCGCCCGGTATTACAAGATATTAAAAATATAGGCTACTATTTAGGCAAGGTCATTCTTGGGCTTGGCATGACCTTTATCCTGCCGCTGGTTGTCGCGGTTGTCTTTAAAGAAAAAAACCCCACCCTTGATTTTCTGATCAGTTTTTCCGTGACCATGCTTTTTGGGTATTTGTTGTCGCTTATTTGTTACAGCGAGGAAGATTTAACCTGGATGCAGGGGATGATCGTGGTTTCTCTTGCCTGGGGGGCGGCTAGTTTATTTGGGGCGCTGCCTTTATTCTTAAGCGGGCATTGGCATAGTTTCCTAGACGCTGTCTTTGATAGTATGTCTGGTTTTGCCACGACCGGGTTATCATTGGCGCAGGGCATGGATAAGCTTTCTTACGCGCATAATTTCTGGCGGCATTTAATTATGTTTATCGGAGGCCAGGGCATTGCCATTGTCGCGTTATCCTTTTTGGTGAAAGGCATCTCCGGGGCATTCAAAATGTATGTAGGAGAGGCCCGCGATGAGAAGGTGCTGCCCAATGTCATTGGCACCGCCAGATTTATTTGGCTGGTCAGCATCGTATATCTGGTTTTGGGCACGCTTGCCATCGGGTTTGTTGGCATATTAGAGGGGATCAAGCCCGTAAATGCCTTTTTCCATGGCGCCTGCCTTTTTATGGCCGCCTTTGACACCGGAGGGTTTGCTCCGCAATCGCAGAACATCCTTTATTACCACAGCTTTTCCATAGAAGTAATAACAATAGTAATAATGTTTTTAGGCGCGATTAATTTTAAATTGCATTACTATGTTTGGACTGGTAATTGGCGCGAGGTATACCGTAATATTGAAATGCGCGTATTAACCATAACTATTTTAGCTGTTTTTGGGATTTCCTGCGCGGGGCTTTTTAAAGATGCGAGTTATCCTTCGGCAATAATGCTTTTTAGAAAAGGATTCTATCAGATTATTTCCGGGCACACAGGAACCGGATTTATGACTATTTATCCCGCGCAGTTTAAGGCCCAGTGGAATGATCTGGCCTTGACGGGTTTAGTCTTAGCAATGATGCTGGGTGGCGCGATATGCTCTACTACCGGGGGGATAAAGATACTTCGTGTCGGAATAATTTTTAAGGCGCTCTGGCAGGATATTAAAAGGATTATCGTTCCGGAGCGCGCGGTAATCATGCAAAAAGTGCATCACATTAAAGATTTGTTTTTGGAAGATAAACAGGTGCGTTCGGTTTTTTTGATTACGGTGTCATACTTGGCGCTCTATTTTTTAGGGTCGCTAATCGCCATGTTTTACGGTTATGGGTTTCTGGAATCTTTGTTTGAATCCGCTTCCGCGGCAGCCAACGTGGGCTTATCCTGCGGCATTACAAGTGTCGACATGCCCGCAGGATTAAAGATTACCTATATCCTGCAGATGTGGGCGGGAAGATTAGAGTTTATGTCTATTTTTGCCTTGCTTGGGTTTATTTGGGCTGCACTTAAAGGAAAATCATGAATAAATTAAAAATGAAAAATGCAAAGCGCAAAACCATAATTAAAAATTTAAAACTTTACATTTTAAGTTTTAGTTTTGCGTTTTTCGCTTGTAGTTTTGCGCTTACTTGTTTTGCTCAGGCTGTGTCAAGTAACGATTTAATCAAGAATGCCAAATTCTACGACGGAAAAATCGTGGTTTACAAGGGTGAAGCCGTTGGGGAAGTTATGCCAAGGGGCGAGTTTTCTTGGGTCAATATTCTAGAGGGAAACAATGCTATTGGAGCGTGGATGCCGTTAGATTTGTCGCGCCAGATTAATTTTTGCGCTGATTATAAGCACAAAGGCGATATTATCGAAATAACCGGCGTGTTTAATAATGCGTGTAAGCAGCATGGGGGAGATTTGGATATTCATGTTTTATCTTTGCGTAAGATCCAAGACGGTGCTAAAATTATAGAAGACCTTGATAAATTTAAAACAAAATTAGCCATTACGCTTTTTGCGGGGTTCATTTTGATTTTAATCTTAGGCTGGGCGCTTAATAAACGCTGATATTAGAAAATATGGGAAATACTAACTGTGAAGAAATCAAACAGCAGGCAGAGCAGGAATTAATATCTGTCAGCGACAAACAGGCCCTGGAGGCGTTACGCGTTAAATACTTAGGAAGAAAAGGGCTTTTAGCGCAGTTGATGAGCGTTATCCCCAGTCTTCCTGTAGAAGAGCGCGCGGCATTCGGACAGGCAGCTAATGTTTTGAAAAATGAATTAGCCGAGCTTTTTGACCAGAAGCAAAAAGACATGGTTTCCGGCGCTCATAAGGGAAACCAGGCAGCAGTGGATATAAGCATGCCCGGGATAGCTTGCGATATAGGCAATCTTCATCCGATTACTCAAGTTATTGATGAAATCTGTAATGTGTTTTCGCGTATGGGATTTTCTATAGAGGATGGCCCGGAAATAGAAACCGAGTTTAATAATTTTACTGGCCTTAATATCCCGCTTGATCATCCTTCGCGGGATGCCTTTGATACTTTTTATTTAAAGCCTAATGCCGGCAGCAATGAAAAACTTCTTTTAAGAAGCCACACCTCGCCAGCGCAGGTACGCTTAATGAAATCACGCAAGCCTGCTTTGTCAGTTGTGGTTCCGGGCAGGGTTTATCGCCCAGACGCGGTGGATGCCAGCCACTCTTTTATGTTCCATCAGGTTGAAGGCTTGGTAGTGGATAAACATATTACCTTGGCGCACTTAAAAGGCGCGCTTGAGGAATTTGCAAAAGCGGTGTTTGGTAAACATATTACCATGCGCTTTAGGCCGCATTTCTTTCCTTTTACCGAGCCGTCAGTGGAGGTGGATATTTCCTGTATTATCTGTCAGGGGAAGGGATGTTCAGTCTGCGGCAAGAAAAAGTGGCTTGAGATTTTAGGCGCCGGGATGGTGCATCCTAATGTTTTTAAACACGTCGGCTACAACCATAAAATATACAGCGGATTTGCTTTCGGCATGGGGGTGGAGCGCATTGCTATGTTAAAGTACGGCATTGATGATATCCGCTTATTTTTTGAGAACGATTTAAGATTCCTAAAACAATTTTAAAATATGAAGCTTATCTATAATTGGCTTAAGGATTTTGTGGGGATTAAAACTTCTCCCCTGGAATTAGCCCGGCGCCTGACCATGGCAGGGTTAGAGGTTAAGGCCGTTGAGGAGAAAGACGGGGATTTTGTTTTTGAGATTGAGATTACCTCAAACCGCCCGGATTGGTTAAGCGTTATAGGTGTGGCAAGGGAAGCAGCGGCAGTTACAAATTCAAAATTAAAAATTAAAAATGAAAAAATAAAAATACAAAAACCAAAAGAAAATCAGGGCGTAAAAATAACCATTGAAGACAAGAAAGATTGTTCGCTTTATACGGCTAAAATTATCAAAGGGGTTTCTGTGGGGGTGTCGCCTGAGTGGCTTAAGAAGCGCCTGGAATTAATCGGTTGCCGCAGTATCAACAACGTTGTGGATATTACTAATTATGCCATGTTTACATATGGCGAACCCTTACACGCCTTTGATGCGGATAAACTGGCCTCTTACGAAATAGAAGTGCGCCGCGCCAATGCTGGCGAGCAATTGGTGACTATCGACGGCGTATTTCGCAAGCTGGATAAAGATATCTTGGTTATTGCGGATAAACAACAGGCCCAAGCTGTTGCCGGGATCATGGGCGGTAAAAGTACCGAGGTAACCGCATCTACGCGTAATATTCTTTTAGAAGCAGCGATTTTCGACCCAGTTCTTATAAGAAGAGCAAGAAGAAAGTTGGGGATGCAAACGGATTCTTCTTACCGTTTTGAGCGCGGCATAGATACCCAGACTGCGCTGGTTTCTTCGGATTATGCCGCGCGCATGATCATTCAGCTGGCCGGAGGCAATTTAATTTGCGCGCGTGAAAAAGGCGCAACCAAGATTCTTAAAAAAACGATTTCGGTAAATTACTCTTCTGTGCAAAGAATTTTGGGCGCAAGCATTTCGCCAGCACTAATGAAAAATATCTTAGCGGCATTAGGTTTTGGAGTAAAGGGGTCAAAAACATGTTTTTCCGTGACAGTGCCATCGGCGCGCCAGGACGTGGAAGAAGAGGTAGATCTCATAGAAGAGATCGCGCGTATCTTCGGGATTGAAAATATTCCCGCGGAAGTTCCCTATGTCAAACCCCAACCGCGTGCACGTACGCGTTTTGATATTATTAGTAAAACAAAGAATATCCTTATCGCGCAAGGCGTAAATGAAGCAATTACCTATACATTAATTGACCGAAAACTTTTAGAATTGTTTTCTTGGCCCGTAGATGAAGCCGCCAGATTAGTGAATCCCTTAAGCGAGGAGCAGGAATTTTTGCGGCCGTGCATCATTGCTTCTCTTGTCCGGGCCGCGGCATTGAATTTGAAACAAAAACAGCCCCTGGTAGAGTTATTTGAGGTGGGGAAAATTTATACCGCCGGCAATAACGAAGAGCTGGTTTTAGGGCTTGTTCTTTGCGGCAAGAAATCAGTTGTCACGCAAGAGGCGGTAGTAAATATTAAGGAAGGTTTTTTACGCCTTAAGGGGATAATCCAGAATTTATTTTCCGGTTTAGGCATAGCCCAACCGGAAATCTTATTCAATGAAACAACCGCAGGGTTTAAGGTTAAATTAAATTCAAAAGAAATAGGCCAATTTGTTAAAGTTTCCTCGGCAGCGCTTGAGGCGATGGATGTTAAGTATCAAGAAGTTTACGCCGCGCAAATTTCTCTGGAAGAAATATTAATGCAAGCGTTGCCGGAAAAGAAGTTTGTCCCCGTGTCTATTTTTCCCGCTATCTGCCGGGATATAAGTTTTGTCGTGCAGGAAAATATCAGTTTCAAGCAAATTACGGATTTGGCGCACAAGACAGCAGGGTTATTGCTTGAGCAAGTAAAGATTACAGATATTTACCGCGGTAAGCAGATCCCGCAGGGATGCAAGAATTTCACTGTTTCCTGCGTCTATCGTTTGCCGAATCGCACTTTGACTGACCTAGAGGTTAGCCCTATACACGCCTGCGTTGTGCAGGCTTTGACACAAGCGCTTTCCGCCCAGATTCGCTAATCTTGTTTTTCCGCAGAGGATATGCTATACTTTTGTTAGAAGTTGTTATTATAGATTCCCTGCGGTGCGCGTCAGGTATTTTGATTGGTGATCCAACACCTATAAAATGGGGCTATTTACCTTCTAGCGGCGCTTTGGGCGTCCGGAGGCAGCCCCACGTGATCAAGGGGTTCAACCAATCGAAGCCAACGCCACAAAGCGCGGGGATTTTTTTTAATGAGCGCATAACTTACTGAGCGCGAAGCACGAAGTAAGTTATATGCGCGAATTAACTCCGATACTTGCGAGGAAAGTGATATCGTTTCGTTCTTCAATTTCCGAAGCGTTTTAGTATCGGAGCAGGCAAGCAGAGCAAATAAAATATTCGTTAGTGCCGTCTGCGAAAAATCCCGATGCGCCGCAGGCGCAGAGGGATAACCAAGTTTTAACATGACAACTAACCCTTCCGATTTTTTCTCTGAAACCAAACCCGAAAATATCAAGAACCGTCCGCTTTCTGTGCGCATGCGTCCTGTGCGCCTAGATGATTTTATTGGGCAAGAGCATATTGTAGGTAAAGGCAAACTTTTGCGCCGGGCTATTGAAGCAGATAGAGTAAGCTCGGTAATTTTATTTGGGCCCCCCGGATGCGGTAAGACTTCTCTTGCCTGGTGCATTGCTAATGTTACACAGGCTAACCATGTTTCTATTAATGCCACCACCTCTAACGTTGAAGAATTAAGAAAAATCATTAATCAGGCAAAGCATAGCAAATCCGCGCTTGGCAAAAAGACCATTCTTTTTATTGATGAGATCCACCGCTTTAATAAAGCCCAACAAGATGTTTTACTGCCCGACGTAGAAGAGGGGAATGTAATTCTTATCGGAGCAACCGTACACAATCCGTTTTTCTCTATCGCCGCGCCTCTTATTTCCCGGTCTTTGGTCTGCGAATTAAAGGCATTAAAGGAAAAAGATATTTTAGCGGTTTTAAATGCCGCGTTAAAAGATAAAGATAGAGGTTTAGGCAGCTTAAAGATTAGGGCAGATAAAAAAGCGCTGGAATTTTTAGCCAAGGTCTGCGAGGGTGATGCACGAAGAGCGTTAAATGCTTTAGAAGTTGGAGCATTAACTACGCCTAAAGATAAAGACGGCGCAGTAAAATTTGATTTAGAGGTAGCCTCAGAATCTATTCAGAAAAAACCCGTGGTTTATGATAAAGACGAAGACGCGCATTATGATACCGCATCAGCGTTTATTAAGTCTATGCGCGGAAGCGACCCGGACGCGGCGCTGTATTGGATGGCCAAGATGCTTTACGCCGGAGAAGATCCTCGTTTTATCGCCAGAAGGATCTGTATTTTAGCTTCCGAGGACGTGGGAAATGCCGATCCATTAGCTTTAGTTTTAGCAAACGCGGCTTTGCAGATTTCAGAATTTATCGGCATGCCCGAGGCAAGGATTCCTTTGGCGCAGGCTTGTGTTTATGTCTCAAGCGCGCCTAAATCCAATGCCAGCTATTTGGCCATAGAAAAGGCGCTGGCAGATATCGCCAGTAACAAAGTGCAGGAAGTGCCGGATCATTTAAAAGACGCGACTATGGACGGCGATAAACTTGGCCATGGCAAAGATTATAAATACGCCCATGATTTTCCTGATCACTACGTCAAACAAAAATACACCAAGAAAACTGTTCGCTATTACGAACCCACTGACATCGGCCACGAAGCAAAAATAAAACAAAGATTAGACAAACTGCGCGACGGTAAGCAATAAAAAAGGCGCTTTTTGCAAGGCGCCTTTTTTGTCAATATTTACACAAATTCTATACGTAGTTCTTTTTTGAAAAGCGCGGCGAGCCGGATAAGCGTATTAATAGAAAGGCTGTTGTTTCTTGGGTTTTCCAAACGGGAAACAGTTTGTTGAGTTGTGCGCAGTAATTTGGCTAAATCTTTCTGACTGTAATTATTATTTTTCCTGAGCAGGGCTATTTTGACAGCGATATCCACGTAGATCCCCTCTTCTTCGTAGGCCTTACGAAAGGTTTCGTTTTTTAGCTGTTCTTTTAGATATGAAGAAAATTTCTTTACGCCTTTCATATAATTATATCTCCATTTCTTATTCTAAATTGAAAATCCACGATTATATTTTGCGCTTTTTCCATTTCCTGTATCGGCACCCCGCTAGTTTTCTTTATAAAGCCATGGGTAATGACAATATATCTGCCGTGGAAGAAGTAAAGTAATCTATATTGCTGTGACGCAAAGACAATTCTTAGTTCGCGAATTTTATCTCTTATTATATCAGCATAAGGCCTGGGTAAATCCGGCCCACAGATCTCTAATCGTTCAATCCAACGACTGATCTTGGTTCGTACTTTTACCGGCAAGCTGTTTAGAAAATCTTCTGTGGGGCAACTGCCGTTTGCTGTTTGATAAAATAATATCTGATACCGAAATATATCTACCATTTTAAGTTTACACTATTTTTGGTGTATTGTCAAGTTATTTTTAAATTTTCCCTCCTTGCCTTAATAGACGCATGGCCCGCTCAAACCTTACAATATTTTTTAGGCTATGTTTAGGTAGTTTTTGCTTGCCGCGCCTGGTAAAGGGTGTTAGAATAATTTTTAGAGGAGCAATTATGGTTGTAACAGAGAAGAAAACTATTGCAGAGATTATAGATAGCTTACAAGGATACACCAAGGTATTTATTGTGGGTTGTGGTGAATGTTCTACTACCTGCAAGACCGGCGGCGTAGAAGAGGTGGTTAATATGCGTCAAGAGCTTGAAAAACAAGGCAAGCTCGTGGTTGGTTCTTGCATTCCGGAGGCGCCTTGTATTGCGGCAAAACTTAAGTCGGAAATGGCCAAGCATATGGCGGAATTGCGCCAAGCCGAAGCTTGTTTGGTGCTTTCCTGCGGCCTAGGAGTTCAGTCGGTAAAAGACAACGACCGCTTTAATCTGGCAGTGGTCCCCGGCAATGACACATGTTTTACCGCGGCAATGAATGCCAAAGGAGAGTTTTTAGAGAAGTGTTCTTTGTGCGCCGAATGCGTCTTGGCATCTACCGGCGGGATTTGCCCGGTAACTTTGTGCGCCAAGGGCCTCTTGAACGGCCCTTGCGGAGGCATGAACAAGGGTAAATGCGAAACTGATCCGGAAAAAGACTGCGCCTGGGTACTTATTTATAAGCAATTAGAGAAAAATAAGACAATGGATAATTATAAGAAGATGCGCCCGGCCCGGGACTATTCAAAATCCCTGCGTCCGCGCAAGAAAGTCCTTGTTTAAAGGCATCAAAACCATGGTAAAGAAGAGTTCCAAGCAATTGACAAAGCAGGTAATACGTAGTAAAATGCTCTTACAATTAAAAACCCATAAGGAGGGTGAAAAGAAAAGCAAGGTTATTAAGGCCAAGCTTTTAAAAAGCCGGCTTTTTCAGAAGGCGAAAATAGTAATGTTTTATCTTGCTTTTGGTGGTGAGGTTGAAACAGAAGAGATGATTAAAAAAGCTAGAAAACTAGGTAAGATCGTGGCTGTTCCGTTTTGCCGGCAAAATAGAAAGTTAATGCGCCCCTGTTTATTAGCGGTTAAACCGCAGTTGACTAAGGGGCCGTACGCGGTATTGCAGCCTGCCCAAGAAAGGTTGATCGGGGCGAAGGACCTGGACCTGGTTATTGTGCCGGGATTGGCCTTTGACCGTCAAGGAAACCGTTTAGGCAGAGGCAAGGGGTGTTATGACTATTTCTTAAAGAAGCTTTCACCCGCCGCGCGCAGCATCGGGCTGGCATATAAATTCCAGATTTTACCTCGTCTTCCTGTTTCCTCACGCGATACCAAAGTCAATAAAGTTATTTTCGCCTAAGCTCTCCCTATTTTAAAGACAAAAGGAGGTAGGTGTTACCATGCCATTAGTGATTATTATCGCTTTGACCACTGCCGGGGTGTCTTTGCTTGCCGGATATACGCTGCGCAAATATTGGGCGGAAAAGAAAATACAGGATGCAGAAGTACAGGCAAAAAATATCGTTGAGCAGGCGAAAAAAGAAGTCCAGGAGAAAAGGCGGGAAATAGAGCTTGAAGGAAAAGACCTTCTCTATCGCATGCGTCAGGATTTTGAGCGCCAGACTCAGGACAGAAGGCAGGAAATCGCCAATGCCGAAAAGCGCCTGACCCAAAAAGAAGAAAATATTGACCGCAGGCTTGACCTTTTGGAAAGAAAAGAAAAAGAAATAGACCAGAAGTTTGATAACAGCCGCAAGATCGAGGAATCTCTTAAAGCAAAAGACGCGCAGTTGGGGATGCTTATTGCCGAAGAAAAAGAAAGGCTGCAAAAAATTTCTTCTCTTTCTGCCGAAGAAGCCAAGCAGATACTTCTCAACCGTTTAAACGAAGAATTGGCCCAGGAAAAAGCGGGGTTTATTAAAAAAGGCGAAGAAGAAGCCAAGAGTATCGCCGATAAAAAGGCGCGTGAAATTATAAGTTTGGCTATTCAGCGTTGCGCGGCAGACCAGACCACTGAATCAACAGTAAGCGTAGTTATGCTGCCAAGCGACGAAATGAAAGGAAGAGTTATCGGCCGCGAAGGAAGAAATATCCGCGCCTTTGAAATGGCCACAGGGGTAGATGTGATTATTGATGATACCCCGGAAGCGGTGACTTTGTCTTGTTTTGATGTGGTCCGGCGTGAGACCGCGCGCATGGCGCTGGAGCGGTTGATTTCCGACGGAAGAATACATCCGGGCAGAATTGAAGAGGTTGTGGAAAAGGCCAAAAAGGAAATGAACGAAAAGATCCGCGAAGAAGGTGAACGAGCGGCCTTTGACTCCGGAGTCTCCGGGCTTAATCCGGAAATTGTAAAACTCCTGGGCCGACTGAAATACCGCACCAGTTTTGGGCAGAATGCCTTACAGCATTCCAAAGAAGTTTCTTATTTGTTGGGGGTAATGGCCTCGGAATTAGGCCTTGATTTTAAATTGGGCAGGCGCATCGGGCTTTTGCATGATTTAGGAAAGTCCATTGACCACCAGGTAGAAGGGACTCACGCAAAAATCGGCGCGGAGTTATTAAAAAAATACGGTGAGTCGCCTGAAGTGCAGCTTGCGGTTGAAGCGCATCACGAAGAGGTTGAGCCAAAGAGCATGTTTTCGGTTTTGGCAATCGCCGCTGACGCCATAAGCGCGGCCCGTCCCGGAGCGCGCAGAGAAACCTTAGAAACTTATATTAAGCGTTTGGATCAGCTTGAATCTATTGCTAATCAGTTTAAAGGCGTAGATAAAACATATGCTATCCAGGCCGGGCGTGAAATTCGGGTTATTGTCCAGCCGGAAAAGATTTCTGACGGTGAAGCAGTTAATTTAGCCCGCGATTTAAGAAAAAAGATTGAAGAGGGTATGGAATATCCGGGGCAGATCAAAGTCACGGTTATTAGAGAAACACGAGTCATTGAATACGCTAAGTAACGCAAAATTGAAAGCGAAAAATTTAAAATCATAATTTAAAACTAAAAACTCTTTGAATTTTACGCTGTAGCTTTTCGTTTTGCACTTTGCACTTTACACTTTACGCTTTACAATTATGAAAATATTATTTATCGGTGATATCGTTAGTTCCCCTGGCAGGGAAGCAGTAAAAAAGATCCTGCCGCGGCTTCAGAAGCAATACGCGCTTGATTTTGTGATTGCCAATGCCGAGAACGCCGCAGGGGGATCCGGTATTACCCGTCAGGTGGCCGATGAACTTTTTGATGCCGGGGTGTCGGTATTGACTTCCGGGGATCATATCTGGAAGAAAAAAGAGATCTTTGAGATCATTGACCGTGATCCCAGGATATTAAGGCCGCTTAATTTCCCTAAGGGTTCTCCCGGAAAAGGCGCAGATGTTTTTACTGCCTCCAGCGGTGAAAAGATTGCGGTAGTAAATTTGCAAGGCCGGGTATTTATGGAGGCGCTTGATTGTCCCTTTCGCGCCATTGACGAACAGCTCGAGGATTTGAAAAAACGCGCCAAGGTTGTAATCGTGGACATCCACGCGGAAGCCACTTCAGAGAAAATAGCCATGGGTTGGTTTTTAGACGGCAGGGTAAGCGCGGTTTTAGGCACGCACACCCATATCCAGACTGCCGATGAGAAAATACTTCCCGCAGGCACAGCTTATCTTACCGATGCCGGCATGACCGGGCCGTATTATTCAGTTATCGGCAGAAGGGTTGAGGACGTGTTGAAACGTTTTCTCACTTCTATCCCGGTTAAATTTGAAGTTGCTCAAGATGATATCCAGCTGCACGCTTGTTTGGTGGAAATAGACCCGGCTTCGGGAAAAGCGATCTTAATTAAAAGATTGCAAGAAAAATTAAATGATTAAAAAGACAGCGTTAATCTTTATCTTATCTTTAGGCCTGACAGCAGGCCTTTTTGCCCAGGCAGATCAGCCTTTTGAATGCTCTTTAGATTATAACGCCAACACCATAAACCTGCCCGCGGTTTTTAAGCCGGGGATAGACTTAAGCGGCTCAGCCAAAAGCCCGGAATCCGGATGGCCGGTTAATTTGGCCGCATCCTCGTCAATAGAGTTATGGGCAGGCCAAATAGGGCTTAAGGGTTTTTACCGCCTGCAGTATAACCTTTGGGAAATATTAGAATCTAAAAAAGATAAGCAGAAAGAAGAAAAACTTTCTTCTGTTTACGAGGATACGATCAAGAAGATTTCTGATGCCGGCGGCACGGTTATCTTAAATATTTTCGGTATGCCTGCAGGATATGGAAAGATACTGGACCAGAAAAGCCCGCCCGCCAACCATGTTTCGTTAAAAGCTCTTATAAAATCTAAAATGCGCGTTTTAAGTTGCGACAAAAGATATAATATCTGGTATGAGGTTTGGAGCGCGCCTGATGCCGATGATTTCTTCTTGGGCAGAAGACAAGATTATCTTCTGCTGTATCGGGCAGTTGCTGAAAGCGCCAAAGAGCTTGAGGCGGAAACAAAAATCCATATACCTGTTGGGGGGCCGGGCACAAGCTGGTGGTTTCAAAATTCCGGCGGCAATAATATCCTCTATCCGCACAGAAGCCTGATTTACGATTTAATCCGCTATTGTTATGATTACCGCCTGCCATTGGATTTTATAAGCTGGCATGCCTATACAAGCGACCCCAAGGCCGAGAAAGAGCTGACCCGCTACAATAAGATACCATCGGCGATTATCCGGGATTGGCTTTTTTATTTCCGCTTTGACCGCAGCACCCCGCTTATCATATCAGAATGGAATTATGACGCCGGGTCGAATATTTTGGCCGAGAGAGCGGATAAATCTTTCATAACAGCCAGTTTTATCCCGGCGCGGATCAAATATATGTATGAGTCCGGCATAGATTATCAGGTTTATTTCGCGCTGGAAGACTTTTATAATGAGCCCGAAGGGGTGGTAAGAAACGTAGGGGTTTTTGCTTCGGGGGTTCCCAAATCCGCGTTCATTGTTTTTAAGATGCTTAAGGGCCTATCAGATAAGATGTTTTTTTCTCCCCGTCAGGAAGACCCTTTTGTGGGGGTTGTTGCCACTAAGAAAGAAGACGGCATGGCGATTTTGCTTTATAATTATATAGACCCGCAAGCCGCCCGTAATTATATTTCGCGCAACATCGCTTTTTTAAGCGACTCCGAGAGAAAATATGTTTTAGATTATTTGTACAACGATAATTTTAAAAGGTTTATTAATGGGCAGATAAGCCTTTCCGATGTGCGCTCTACCGGCAGAGTAAAAAATATGCTTAAAAAAGCCAAAGATATATTTGAGCAGTCCGGCAAAGCCATGCAGATGGCGCGCAATATCAAAATGAACATCAAGAACTTAAAGAAAGACTCTGTTTACGTGATAAAACAATATTTATGCGATGATGCCTGTGTGCGTGATTGTCAGTTTGCTGCGGCCGGCGAAAAAGAGGTTGTTATTTCTGGAGTGCTGCAGCAACAAATTTTGCTGAAGCCTTATTCGGTGTGCCTTGTAGATATAAAAAAGAAGGCTGAAACAGAAAATAAGCCTGTTATCGTGCAAGAGGAGGTTACTGCGCAGCAGCCGGTTGTCGACAATGACCAGAAAAAGCAATAATAGATAAGATATGCCTATCCAGGACCAACAAGAGCGGCAGATTTTAACTGTATCCCAGATCACCCAAGACATCAAGCTTATTTTAGAGGCAAACTATGCTTCTGTTTGGGTAGAAGGAGAAATTTCTAATTTTAAAGCTGCCGCATCAGGCCACTTTTACTTTTCGCTTAAAGACCAGTCCGCAGTTTTACAGGCAGCGATGTTCGCGCGTTCTAACCAAAAGCTAAATTTCAAGATAGAAGACGGATTAAAGGTTATTTGTTTTGGGAAAATCGATGTCTACGCGCCGCGCGGCCAGTATCAGCTTATTATTGAGCAGCTGCAGCCCAAGGGAATCGGCGCGCAGCAGCTTGCCTTTGAACAGCTCAAAGAAAAACTTTTTAAAGAAGGATTGTTTGATGTCTCTCATAAAAAAGAATTACCAAGGGTGATTTTTCGCGCCGGGGTTGTTACCTCAAGCGCGGGTGCCGCGGTCAGGGATATTTTGCAGGTTTTAAAGCGCGGGGCGGCCTGTGTGGATGTAGTTATCAGGCCTTCTCGCGTGCAAGGGGAAGGGGCCTGTTTTGAAATCGCTTCCGGCATAGAGGAATTAAATCAGTACAATCAAGTAGACGTAATTATAGTAAGCCGCGGCGGAGGAAGCGTTGAAGACCTTTGGGCGTTTAATGAAGAAAAAGTAGCACGCGCAATTTATAATTCAAGGCTTCCGGTTATTTCGGCGGTGGGGCATCAGATCAATACTACTCTTTCAGATTTAACCGCGGATATATTTGTGGAAACTCCAACCGCAGCAGCTAAGATCATTGTGGATAAGAAAAACGCGCTTCTTACCGCATTAGAAAATATGCGTTATCAAATGGATTTGTCATTTTCTGAAAAGTTAAACACCGGCCGTCACGCATTAGCCCTTTTAAAGGGGATGCTTAAGAGCCCCCTAGACCGGCTTCTTGAGAAACAGCAGCTTTTAGATGAGTTAAGTGAGCGCCTGAAGCAATCCATGTCTTCTTATATAAAATTTACCCGCGAACGTTTTTTTTCCTTGGCGCAAAGGATGCATGTTTTAAGCCCTTTATCGGTTCTTTCCCGAGGGTACAGTTTAAGCATGCTTATGGAAAACCAGCAAGTATTAAAAAATGCCGATCAGCTTAAAGCGGGAGATAAGGTCAGCACTATTCTGGAACGAGGGTCTTTTACTAGTTTAGTCGAAAGTGTAAATTTGTATACAGATAAACAGGAAGGGATGCCGAGATGAAAGAAAAAATTAATTTTGAAGATGATTTAAAGCGCCTGCAAAAAATCGTGGATGAATTAGCTTCTGGAAAATTAACTTTGGGTGAGTCCTTGAAGAAATATGAAGAAGGAGTAAAGCTTGCCAAGTCCTGCGCCTGTGTTTTAGAAGACGCGCAAAGAAAAGTCGAGCTTTTAATGAAGAAGGATTCTGGTTTTAAGCTGGAAGATTTTGACGATTCTCAAGAAGAGGGAAAGTAATGTTTTTAGAGAATATTAATTCCCCGGGTGATTTAAAGCAGGTGCCGCTGGTTAAGCTTCCGGAATTAGCTTCAGAAATAAGGTCCCGGATCTTAGAAGTGGTTTCTGCCAACGGCGGGCATTTAGCTTCAAGCCTGGGAGCCGTAGAATTGGCCATAGCCTTGCATTATTGTTTAGATGTCCCAAGCGATAAAATCATCTGGGATGTCGGGCACCAGAGCTACGCGCACAAAATACTAACCGGAAGAAATAAAGATTTTTCCTCTTTGCGTAAATTTCAGGGATTAAGCGGGTTTCCTTGCAAAAATGAATCAGGGTGCGACCCTTTTACCACCGGGCACAGCTCTAGCGCAGTTTCGCTTGCTTTGGGCCTGGCCTTGGCGCGCGAGAATCTGAATCCGCCCCAACAATATAAAGTAGTCGCGGTCATAGGAGACGGGTCTTTAAGCGGGGGTTTATGTTTCGAAGGGCTTAATAACGCAGGGCACATTAAGAAAGACATAGCCATTGTTTTAAATACAAACGAGATGAGCATTGCCCCTAATGTGGGAGCAATAAGTAATTATCTGAACAAGATTATTTCTACGCCTGTCTACAACCGTTTTCATGAATCCTTAGAGAACTTAATAAAATCGCGTTTTCCTAAAGGAAGCCGTTTGTTAAGGTTGGTGAATAAGTTTGAAGAGGCCCTTAAGGGGTTGTTTATCCCGGGGATGTTTTTTGAAGAAATGGGTTTTCGTTATTTTGGCCCGTTTGACGGGCACAATCTAGGCACTTTGATCCCGGCTTTTAAGAAAATTTTAGCCATAAAAGGGCCGATCCTTTTACACGTAGTTACCAAAAAAGGAAAAGGCTACTTACCGGCGGAGAAAGATCCGGTAAGATTTCACGGAACAGGGCCATTTGATGTGGCAACCGGAAATCCGGCGCAGGCGGGCTTTTTGCAGCCAAGAAAAACATACACAGAAGTTTTTAGCGGCAAAATGCTGGAGCTTGCGCAGAAACATCCCGAATTGATCGCTATCACAGCTGCTATGCCTGAAGGAACGGGTCTTGATAAATTCCGCGATGCTTTTCCGGGTAGATTCTTTGACGTGGGAATTGCCGAACAACACGCGGTTTGTTTTGCCGCCGGTTTAGCTAAACAGGGGCTGGTTCCGGTTGTGGCTTTATATTCTACATTTTTACAGCGCGCCTATGATCAGTTAATCGAAGACATCGGCTTGCAGGAGGCGGCAGTGGTTTTGGCTATTGATCGCGCAGGCATCGTCGGAGAAGACGGCCCAACGCATCAGGGGATATTTGACATTTCCTTCTTAAGGGGCATACCTAATTTTGTGGTTATGGCTCCCAAGGATGCAAGGGAGCTTGAAGCGATGTTGGAATTGGCAATCGGGCTAAAAAAACCGGTGGCTATTCGTTATCCTAAGTCATGGGTTGCGGATAATTTACCATCGTTATCTGCGCTTGAAGTCGGCAAAGCTGAAATATTGTCTGTTGGCAGAGATTTTCTTCTTGTGGCCTTGGGCAGCATGGTGTATTCTGCTTGGGAGGCGGTAAAGATATTGGAAAAAGATGGGATTAACGGCACATTGGTCAATGCCCGTTTTGTAAAACCGCTGGACGCTCCAGCCTTAAAGAAACTAAGCTGTGCAGTAAATTTAATTTGCACCCTGGAAGAAGCCGTTATAGATGGTGGTTTTGGCTCTTTAGTTATGGAGCAGATCGACAAACCGGTTAAGCGTATGGGCTTGCCCGATGAATTCATCCCTTGCGGCAAGAGAGCCGAGCTTCTAGATAAATACGGATTAAGCCCAAAACAAATCGCAGCCCAAATAAGATTATGGCTAAAATAGTTATTAACGCGCAAAAATGTAAAGGGTGTTTATTGTGCGTATCCGTTTGCCCTAATAAAATGATTACTTTGGGCAAGAAGATAAACAGTAAAGGAGCTGTTCCGGTGATATTTAAAGAAGAAGGGCAGTGTTCGGGGTGCAGCCTTTGCGCGCTTGTCTGCCCGGATTGCTGTATAGAGGTATATAAATAAAAGGCAAAAGTAAAAAGGAAAAAGGCAAAAGTAAAAAGTGGAAGACAAAAATAATAATAAAATACTCATAAGTGGCAATGAAGCGATAGCCCAAGGGGCTATCGATGCCGGCTGCAGATTTTATGCAGGGTATCCGATTACTCCGCAGAATGAATTAACCGCTTATATGTCTGAGCATATGAAGCAGGCGGGGGGTGTTTTTATCCAGGCTGAATCAGAGATCTCGGCGATCAGTATGGTATACGGCGCATCTGGGTGCGGGTTTAGAGCCATGACCTCTTCTTCAAGCCCCGGGGTAAGCTTAAAGCAGGAAGGTATTTCTTATATCGCCGCAGCGCAGTTACCGGCGGTGATTGTAAATATGATGCGCGGAGGCCCGGGCTTAGGTAACATCGCCCCGGCGCAATCTGATTATTTTCAGGCTACAAAAGGCGGCGGGCACGGAGATTTTCATTGCTTAGTCCTGGCGCCATCTAACGTGCAAGAAGCGTATGATCTAATGTCCGATGCTTTTGATCTGGCAGATAAATACCGTAACCCGGTAATAATATTGGGCGATGGAATGTTGGGGCAGGTGATGGAGCCGTTAGAAGCGAAAAGCGAAAAGCGAAAAGCTAAAAAATTCAAAAAACCATGGGCGTTGACAGGATGCAAGGGCCGTCCAGCCAATGTAGTCAAGTCTTTTTACATGGCTGATGGGGCATTGGAGAAATTCAATCTAATTTTACAGAAGAAATACCGCAGCATGCGGCAAAAAGAACAAAGGTGCGCTGTTTCATTTATTTCCGACGCTAAGTTAATAATTGTCGCCTATGGGTCTATGGCGCGCATAGCAGAAGGCGCGGTTAATACCTTAAGAGAACAAGGCAAAAAGGTGGGGCTTATCCGTCCGGTTACGCTTTGGCCATTTCCAGAAAAAATATTTAAACAATTAACCCTAAAGAACAAACGGCTTAAATTCCTGGCAGTGGAAATGTCTTATGGGCAGATGGTGGAAGATGTGCGGCTTTCTGTGTCTGGAAAAGCCAGCGTTGAATTCTTAGGCCGCGCTGGAGGAGGAATCCCGACGGAAGAAGAGATTATCAAGAAGATAAAAAAGATATGCTAAATCCCAAAATTGGAATTTAAATTTATGGACAAAATATATTCTCATCCCAAATCATTGCGCAATGTGTCCACCCATTACTGCGCTGGATGCGGGCATAGTATGCTGCATAAGCTTGTGGCGCAGGTTATTGATGAATTGGACATAAGAGAAAAAATAATCGCGGTTGCCCCGGTAGGCTGCGCGGTAGTGGCCTATGATTATTGGGATTTTGATTGCTCTGAATCTGCCCACGGCAGGGCAATGGCGGTAGCAACCGCTATAAAGAGGCTTCGCCCGGAGAATATAGTTTTCACTTATCAAGGCGACGGAGATTTAGCCGCTATCGGAACCGCTGAAACACTGCACGCGGCCAACCGCGGAGAAAATATCACGGTTATTTTTGTGAATAACGCTATTTACGGCATGACCGGCGGACAGATGGCTCCGACTACTTTAACCGGACAGAAAACCGCCACCACTATAAACGGCCGCGATCCCCAAAGCGAAGGGTATCCTTTAAAAATATCCGAAATATTAGCGACTTTAAAAGCGGTAAAATATGTAGAACGGGTTGCTGTGCATGATGCCGCGCATATTATTAAGACTAAGTCTGCGATAAAAGAGGCTTTTTTAAACCAGATAAATGGCGTTGGTTTTTCTTTAGTAGAAGTTCTCTCGCCCTGCCCGACCTATTGGGGGATGCCGCCTGTAAAAGCCGCAGCTTGGGTTAAGGATGAAATGACCAAAGAGTTTCCTCTGGGGAGATTGAAATGACTTTAAAAGTTATTGTTGCCGGTAGCGGCGGGCAGGGAGTCATGCTTTTAGGAAAGATTCTTGCCTTGTCTGGCATGCGCGAAGGGAAAAATGTGACCTGGCTTCCTGCCTATGGCGCCGAGGTAAGAGGAGGCGCAGCTCATTGCATGGTGGCGATTTCTGATAAATCCATCGGCTCTGCCTATATTCATAAGGCAGATGTTTTAATTGCGATGAACCAGCCTTCGCTTGATAAATTTAAGAACAGGGTAACAGCTAAAGCGGCGGTATTTATTAACGCATCGCAGGTAGAAAATTTTCACGGGCACAAACGAACATGGAGTTATAATTTTGGGCAGATTGCCGCAGAGATGGGCCAGCCGATGGTGCTTAATATCCTGATGCTGGGGGCTTTGCTATCATCTATGCCCGTAGTTAAATTAGAAACAGCTTTGCAGGTAATCCACGATGTCGCGCCAGAGAACAAAAAACACCTTGTGGAAATAAATCAGAAAGCGCTTATCGCCGGGTCAAAAATTTTTCCTCAAAGAAAGAAGGTTTAGTTTTATGGTTAAGGTAAGGTTCGCTCCCAGCCCCACCGGGTATCTGCATATAGGAGGAGGAAGGACCGCGCTTTTTAACTTTTTGTACGCAAAGTCAGTAGGCGGAGAATTTGTTTTACGCATTGAAGATACAGATCAGCTGCGCTCTAAGCAGGAATTTGTTGATGAGATACTGTTTAGTCTAAAATGGCTGGGATTTGATTGGGACCAGCTTTATTATCAGAGCCAAAGGTTTGATCTGTACCGCCAATATGCCCAGAAACTTTTGCAGGATAATAAGGCTTATGTGGAGCGTTCTGCCGAGGGGAAAGAGGCAATAATCTTTAAGGTTCCGCAGCAAAAGATAAAAGTCGCGGATCTTATCCGAGGCGACATAGAGTTTGATTCAGGCATCCTGAAGGACCAGGTGCTTATAAAATCCGATGGGACCCCGACTTATAATTTTGCCTGCGCGGTTGATGATGCCACTATGGGCATTACCCATATTATCCGCGGCGATGACCATATTTCTAATACCCCTAAGCAGATTTTATTTTATGAGGCGCTGGGATTTTCTCTCCCCTGTTTCGCGCATCTTCCTTTGATCATGGGCATTGACGGGGGCAGGCTTTCTAAGCGCACAGGGGCAACAGCGATTTCTGATTACCGCAAAATGGGGTATTTGCCCCAGGCGCTTGTCAATTATCTTTTGCTTTTGAGCTGGTCGCCAAAAGAAAATCGGGAAATAATAAGTTTGTCTGAAGCCATCGGGCAATTTAAGATCAAGCAGGTTACTAAAACCGCGGCCACATTTGACATTAAGAAACTGGATTGGTTTAGCAATGAGTATATAAAAAATACCCCTGTGCAGGATTTGTCGGAAGAGTTGATTGCGCGTTTGGCGGAAAAGGGCCTTGTAGATAGAAATAATCCAGATAAAAAGTATATTCTGGATGTGATAAAGCTTTTTCAGGCGCGCATGACCACGCTTAATGATTTTGCCGATAGGGCGGATTTCTTTTTCTTAGAAGAACCAAATATTGATCCCCAGGCCAAAGAAAAATATTTAAGCCAAGATTTTTCCCGGGAATTCGGGATTTTTATCAAGCGGCTCGAGGCGCTGGAAGATTTTAACATAGCCTCCATTGAGAATTCTTTCCGGGAAATGGCGGCAGGACTTAATTTAGAAGCCAAGGTTTTGATCCATCCTGTAAGAGTGGCCTTGACCGGAAAAACTGTTGGTCCGGGGCTGTTTGATGTGATATATTATCTGGGAAAGCAGCGTTCTTGCAAACGCCTGGCGCGTTTTATAAAAAAGGAGTAATCATGCATAGAAAGTCGGCTTTTGTTTTGTTGTTGCTTGTTATTTTTCTTTGCGGATGCAATACCATTTCTGCAATGGGCAAGGGCGTTGCCCAGGGTGTTACTAATACCGCCAAGGACACAGGCCATGGCGCGGTAAAAGATACCGTAAGCATGTGGCAGGCACTCCTTAAAGCAGATGCATGGGTGAAGAAAAATCTTTGGTAGGCGAAATTAAGAAAACAGCGGGCAAATTATCTTTATTTATTTTGGGTTGCCTGCTTTGTATTTTAATCTCTGAGCTGTCGCTGCGCTATGTCTGGACAGGATGGAGAAAAGCGTGGGATGCCAAACAGCGCTTCAGCTATAAAAACCCCCCGGAACAAAATCAATTCCGCGTAGACCATGCCAGATATTTTGTAAAATCGCCCAACACGTTCAGGATCATTGTCTTAGGCGACTCATATACTTTTGGCGACGGGGTGTACGATGCAGGCAATATCTATACCGCTTGTCTGCGCCGGCGCCTTAAGAAAATTTATCCCCGGGTGAATATGGAGGTGGTGAATCTGGGAGTGGGAGGGTTTTCTACTTTTAATGAAGCCGAGCTTCTTTCAAAGATAGGCCCAATGCTAAAACCGGATTTGGTGATGGTGCAGTTTGTTTCCAATGATATGGAGATAAGCTGGCCACGCTACGGGCACGTGCATACCTTAGATTATTTCAAGATTGACCAAGACATAATCAACAACAAGCCAGTCCATCAGTGGCTTTTGAAACACAGCTATCTGTACTGTTTTATTAATGAAAAATATTTCCGCATGCAGGTTAAATACAAAATCCCGGCTAATTATTGCGTAGATGAAAATTATAGCGGTTGGCAGCAGTTCAAGTACGCGGTAAATTCAATCAATGCTTTTTGCTATCAGAATAATATCGGCAGTCCGGTATTTGTTTTGTTTCCGATGTTCCATAAGGGTAAATGGACTGTCCAGACATTTCCGGAGGCTTTGACCCACCGCAAAGTAGCCGAATTCTTAAGCCAGACAGGCATTTATGTGCTTGATCTTTTGCCGGCCTATACAAAAACCAATAAGGATTTGCGTGAATTCTGGGCGCTGCAGCTGGATCAGCATCCTAATGAGAAAGCGCATTATCTGGCAGCTTTGGAAATAGAGGATTTTTTGGTTAAGGGCAAAATCATTGAAAATCGCTTCAAAGATTTGAAATTACCGCAGTAAAATAAGCGCTATTGTAGCCAGGGAATTTCCCTTGAATAAGGACGTTGCCCGAGCTATAATTTAATTCCTATAAAATATTGCCCCCTAGTGCAATGGTAGCACGACTGGCTCTGGACCAGTTAGTTATGGTTCGAATCCATAGGGGGCAATGGTTTGACGCGGTCCGCCTTACGGTGGGCCTTGCTGACCACTTGTAGGCGTTGAACCATCCAGAGCTATAAATAAATCGGTTGTCATTTAGGTTGTCGAGGTAGCCGATGATTTTATGCTTGCAATACATGTATAACAATGTTATACTTATGCTGTAAGGAGGCATTAAGGTATGACTATACTGAAAGCATTCCGCTTGCCCGCAGGATTAGCTAATAAGTTATCTAACTTGGCAAAAATTACGCACCGCAGCGAAAAATTCTATGTTGCTGAAGCATTAACTTATTATTTAGAGGATTATGCCGACGCCCAGATTGCTAAAGACCGCTTTAATGACCCCAAATCAAAGATTATTTCTGGTAAACAGTTGAGGGAGAAGCTTGGCGTATAGAGTTGTTTATTTAGATTCTGTTGAAGCGGACTTGAAGAAGATAGACAAATCTACAGTTAAGAAAATTCTTTCTCGCATTGAAACCTATCTTGTTGAAGACCCCAAAGCATTGGGTAAACCATTAAAGGGCGGGTTCGAAGGATATTGGCGGTATCTCTGGGGTGATTGCCGGGTTATTTATAAAATAGCAGAACAGGAAATCTTGATTATTATTTTACGTATCGGGAATAGAAAAGATATATATGGATAATCTGCAGCCAAAAACCAATTTTGTCCGCGAGATAATTGACGCTGATTTGGCGCAAGGTAAGAATAACGGCAAGGTGCATACGCGTTTTCCTCCGGAGCCAAACGGCTATTTACATATCGGGCATGCCAAAAGTATTTGCCTTAATTTTGGCCTAGCCCGGGATTACAAAGGATTATGCAACTTGCGTTTTGATGATACCAATCCTGAAACCGAGGATGTGGAATACGTAGATTCTATTCAAGAGGATGTGCGCTGGTTGGGGTTTGACTGGCAGGATAGGATGTTTTATGCTTCAGATTATTTTGAGAAGATATACGCCTTTGCGGTAGAGCTTATCAAAAAGGGCAAGGCTTTTGTTTGTGATCAGTCGCTTGAAGAAATGCGCCAATACCGCGGCACGATTAATGATCCCGGCAGGAATAGCCCTTATCGCGATAGAAGCGTAGAGGAAAATTTAAATTTATTCGCGCGCATGAGAAATGGTGAGTTTGGAGAAGGCGCGAAAGTATTGCGCGGTAAAATAGATATGACGCACCCAAATCTTTTGATGCGCGACCCGGTTTTTTACCGCATCAGGAAGGCCAGCCATCACAGAACCGCAAACAAATGGTGCATCTATCCCACGTATGATTTTACCCACGGCCTGTGTGATTCTTTGGAAGGGATCACCCATTCCATCTGTACTTTGGAATTTGAAGTGCACCGTCCTCTTTACGACTGGATTCTTAAAGAATTAAATGTGCATCATCCCCGGCAAATAGAATTCGCCCGTTTGAATTTAAGCCACACCGTTTTAAGCAAGCGCAAGCTGTTAGATCTGGTTAATAAGAAATTAGTCAGCGGCTGGGATGACCCAAGAATGCCTACTATCTCGGGTTTACGAAGAAGAGGGTATACCCCAGAATCCATCCGCAAGTTTTGCGAGCAGATTGGCGTGGCCAAAGCGGACAGTATTGTGGATATGGTGCTTTTGGAAAACAGCATCCGTGAAGAATTAAATAAATCCGCTCCCAGGGTTATGGGGGTTTTGCGTGCGTTAAAAGTCGTAATTGATAATTATCCCGAAGGGAAAAGCGAAGAACTGGAAGTAGTGAATAATCCGGAGGATGCTTCTTGCGGGGCAAGAAAAGTTTCTTTCTGCAGAGAAATCTATATCGAGCGCGATGATTTTCGTGAAGACCCGCCAAAGCAATTTTTTCGTCTTGCCCCGGGCAGAGAAGTGCGGCTTCGCTGCGCGTATTTTATTACTTGTACCAAAGTCGTTAAAGATAATGCAGGAAATATTATTCAGCTTCATTGCACATATGACCCGGCTACCCGCGGAGGCGATTCTCCTGACCGGCGTAAGGTCAAAGCCACCATACACTGGGTATCAGTGCCTCATGCCATAAAGGCGCGGGTGCGTTTATATGATACGCTTTTTACCAAACGCCACCCCAATGATGCGCCCGAAGGAAGCGACTTTACGGCGCACTTAAATCCCAACTCTTTGGAAGAATTGCCGGATTGTTTTGTTGAGCCCAGTCTTCTATCTTCCCAGATAGGGCAAAGATATCAGTTTGAAAGATTGGGGTATTTTTGTGTAGATCAAGATTCTCTTCCCGGGGCTGTTGTTTTTAACCGCATAGTTACTTTGCGGGATGCCTGGGCAAAGATTGAAAAGAATAAATAGGAGGCCAAAATGTATAGGGTACAAATAACCAATGCCGGAAGCAATACCTTTGATGTGAAGTCGCACAATCATGAATTCTTAGTGGATATGCAGGGAATATCCGGCATTACCCCCGCGGATGCCTTGTTGGTAAGTTTAGGCACTTGCCTTGGGGCGTATTTACATAAATACGCTCAAGGTTCGCCCGATACAGGCATAGACGCGTTTAGCATAAACGTGGAAGCAGATTTTGATAAGGAGTCCCCTGTGTGTTTTAGGAAAATTTACATAAGCATTGATTTAAAAGGAGTTAAACTTGATCCGCGCAGAATGAAGGCAATGGTAGATTTTATAAAAAATTGCCCTGTGCACAATACTTTAAAAAGTAATCCAGAATTAGAAATAAGAGTAAGTTAAAAAACTTTCCTCAGGCAAGTTCATGCAATAGTCCTTTCTAATAAGCAGGACACCCAGGCTGCCAGAAGGCAAGAGGCGTGTTTTTGAATATCCTGTTTGAGTTTGAAAAAACCCCAATAGTTTTTAATAATCCCGAGCGCATCATTTCTTGTTACCATCCCCAAGATATAAAAGAGGCGTTAATTCTTTCCGAAGAGATGCTCGCCCAGGGTTTTTATCTGGCAGGGTTTATTTCTTATGAAGCAGGATATTATTTTGAGGAAAAAACCCGCGTAGATAAAACATATAATTTCCCTTTGGTGTATCTGGGTTGTTACAGACAGGCAGAACAAGGAAGAAGTTTTTTCGGGAGCGGTTTAAAAAAAGCCAAAGTTTCCGCTTGCCGTCCAGATGTTTCCCTTGACCAATATTGGGCGGATATTGCCGCTATCCGTGAACACATCCGCAAAGGCGATGTCTATCAAATAACTTATTGTTGGAAAATGCTTTTTTCTTTTTTCGGTGATCCCTATAGTTTATACCGCAGCTTATTAAAAAAACAACCCGTGCCTTATCCGGCTTATTTAGAAACGGATAATTTTAAGATTCTTTCTTTGTCTCCAGAAATGTTTTTAAAGAAAAAAGGAGACTTTATTTCTGTCAAGCCTATGAAAGGCACAGCTATGCGGCTTAAAGGAATAAAAGACGTCATCGGAGGATTAAAGCTTAAATACGATTCCAAAAACCGCGCAGAAAACGTGATGATCGCGGATTTATTGCGCAATGACTTGGGCCGTATCGCCAAAAAAGTGCGCGCGCCAAAGCTTTTTGAAGTCGCCCGCTATAAGACCCTTTATCAGATGACTTCCACAGTCAATGCCCGCATAGATAAAGATATAAAAATTGAACAGCTGTTTAAATCTCTTTTTCCTTCCGGCTCGGTGACCGGAGCGCCTAAGATCCGCTCCATGGAAATTATAGGAGAGCTTGAAAAAACAGAAAGAAAGATTTATACTGGTGCCATAGGCTATATTACTCCTGCTAAGGCCATGTTTTTTAATATTCCTATCCGCACCATTCTTTTAGAGAATTCAAGCGGCCAGATGGGCGTGGGCGGAGGCATTGTTTGGGATTCTACCGCCCAGGGAGAATGGGAAGAAGGCATGCTAAAATCTCAGTTTTTATTAGAAGCGCAAGAGGGGTAAATATGAGAAAATTTTATCAAGGGATTAGGTTGCGGAACTAAAATATCGGGGAGAATAATTTAATCCTTGACGGGAAAGCAATAATTAACTAAAATGTGTTGTATTTCGCGTCCCGACTCCGCTTTATTCATTAAGCTATTTAGCTTAAGTGTATTGTGCGTCGGGATAAAATATTTTAGAGAGAGGCGAAAAGAAACAAATGGTTAAGAAAGATTTTGAAGCTGAATCCGGGGTGATGCCTAAGAAATTCTTAGGCAGGCATTTGATCGCGGAATTCTGGGATTCAAAAATGATCGAGGACCCTAAGAAGCTGGAGAAGGTATTGGTCACCGCGGCGGTAAAAGCCAACAATACCCCGCTTAAGGCAATAACCTATAAATTCCACCCCAAGGGAATAACCGGAGTTGTGCTTTTAAGCGAAAGCCATATCGCCTTGCATAGTTGGCCGGAATTTGAATATATGGCCATAGATATTTATACCTGCGGCAAGAAAACAAACCCCCTTAACGCCCTTGAATATCTCAAGAAGATATTCAATCCTAAAAGAATTGAGATCCAAGAGATCAAAAGAGGGAAAATAGATGTATCTGGATATTTGGGCGAACCGCTATCGTAAGTTCTTAAGTTACCACGCCAAGATTTTTCAAGAAAACGCCAAATGCTGGGTCGGTGTCCAGGACCTGGATTTAAGCCCGAAGAAGATCCGATCCGTCTGGAACAATTACGAAAAACCTTCATTCTTTGGTTTCTTGAAGAAAGTCAAAGATATTACCGGATCCCTTGGCCCAAGCGGCATCTTATATAATAATTCTACCGGCCTGTGGCCGCTTTATTATTACCTTTCTTTTTTGAAGAAGGAAGGCATCGTTTCTATTAATAAGAAGGGCAGGGCTTTTTTTAGCAAAAAAGAGGAAAACTCTTTTTTTGTCCCGGCTTTATCTGGCCTTGAGATAAAAGCGCGTTTAGAATCGCGTCTTAAGAGGAAAATTGATTGGGAAAGCCCGGTAACATCGCTGTTGCAGACAAAAATAAAATCTAATTACGATCAAATGCCCATTTCAATAGGCTCTTGCGTGCGTTTGATCGAGAAAATTCTAGAGTATATCCCATATAAGAAAACCGTTTTGTTTGTCGGAGACGACGATCTGACAAGCGTGCTTCTTTGTTTGGCGTGCCCCGATATAGAATGCCTGGTTTTTGATATCGATAAAACACTTCTTGGAACAATAGAAAAAAATTCCCGCAGGTTTAAACTTAAAATAAAAGTGGCGCTTGCGGATATATTAAAAGGCAAAAAGCCCAGGAGCAAAGATACCATATGCGCCTTTGTCGCTAATCCTATTTATACCTTTGAAGGAGTAAAGAAATTTTGTGAATTCGGGAATTCATTTTTAGGCCCTTGCGGAGGATTTTCCTTTCTGGAAATAGGGGACGAGGCGATCAAGAACCGCTTTATCTATCTGCAGGAATTTTTTGCGAAGAATAATCTTTTGATCAGGGAAATTACCAAAGGGGAAATAGTCTATCCCTGGATAATGCTGCACAAGGAAGATCAAGAAATAATGGGGCATCTTTCCCAAATGATGGATAAGCAAATAATCCAGGCCTGGCCAAAATTAGTAGCCTCATTGTGGGTGGCTGAATATATACCGTTTAAGGTAAAAAAACCAAAAGGAGAAATAGCGCATGTCTACCTCTAAGAAGTGGTTTTGTGAAGGAACTGTTCCGGGAAAACGTATCGGCAAGATCAAACACTGTTTTTTGATGGAAAAGGTGGTTTTATCTGAAAGGACAAAATATCAAAAGGTGCTTATTTTTGACAATCCTATTTACGGCAGAGTCCTTGTTTTGGATGATATCGTGCAGCTTTCAGAAAAAGACGAATACATCTATGCCGAGATGATCACCCAGCCATTATTGTTTAATCACCCTAATCCTAAGAAAGTTCTGATCATAGGCGGAGGAGACGGCGGCACATTAAGAGAAGTTCTGCGCCACGATGTTGAAGAGGTGCACATGGTGGAAATTGACCGGCGCATGATCGAGATCGCCAAGAAATACCTCGCCTTTTGCGGGGGCAAGGCCTTTGAAGATAAAAGAGCGAAACTTCATATAGAAGACGGCTCAAAGTTTATCAAACAGTTCAAGGAATATTTTGATCTGGTGATCATAGATTCTTCTGACCCGGTTGGCCCCTCTCAGATATTATACAGCGCCCCATTTTATAAAGACGTGCGCGCCTGCCTTGCCAAAGACGGCATGGCCATGTTTCAAATCGGCAGTTTCCTTGATTTTGAGAACCTGGTTTTAAAGACCTACAACCGCGCTAAAGCGATTTTCCCGCATGTGGCGATATACCGCTTTACTATCCCCTGTTATCATTGCGGGGATTATTGTTTTATCGGGGTATCCAAGAAATTAAATATTTGTAATCCCGAACTTGGGGTTTTGGAAGCGCGTTCCAAAGGTTTTCAATTCAATTTCTATTCTGCCAATATGCATTTAAACAGCCTGGCTTTGCCGGCAATTTACCAGAAAAAGATAAAATGAAAATCCTGATTTTAGGCCAGGGCAGAATCGGCCAGGCCTTGAGGTTTTTCTTTAAGAGAACCTGCGCCAAAGTCTCTGTTCTATTTTTGGAAAAAGATGCCCAGGCCAAAGATGCTGATATCTTAATCGGGGCATTGCCCGGAGAATTTGGCAGAAAATCTCTGGAGCTGGCGCTTTTATACCGCAAAAACCTAATTGACCTTACCGACCTTGATCCGGATGAATTCTATCTAAAAAAGAAATCGCAAATTGAAAAAGAAGGCATTATTGTTATACCGGGTTGCGGATTTTCTCCGGGTTTAACCAACCTTATTTTAGGAAAAGAACTTTTTGCAAATCGCGATATACACAAGATCGAAGTAAAAGCCGGCAGCCTTTCGCCTAAGCTGTTTTACTTTCCTTTTTTGTGGTGTTTTGAAGACTTAATCTGGGAGCACAACCATGGTTCATTCCAGAAAATAGGCGGGGAGAAAGTCGGTTATCCTGCCTTTGGCGCAAAACGCAACGAGAAATTCTATAACATAGACGCGGAAACATATTTTACCGCAAGCGGCTTTGAGCAGATTTTTTCCAAAAAACAGATCAAAGATTTGTCTTTTCGGGTTATCCGGCCTAAGGGTTTTTATTATTTTTACCAATACATGAATAATTACGGACTGTTAAGTCGTAAGAACATAAAACTTACCCAAGAAATTGTGCAACAAACAATAGAAGATAATATTACTCTTTCCCAAATTATTTTAGCATCAAGAAATCGGCGCATCTGTTGGGATATCAAGAGTGCTTCCAGGAAAAAAGACGCACTTAATTCCATGCAAAAAATTACTGCGCTTTTTGCAGTTTCCATAGCTAGGCTTATTCTTTCCGGAAATATCAAAAACAAAGGCCTTGTTTTTTGTGAGGATTTAGCAGATCAAAAAGAAACATTTAATCAAGCAATTAATTTTATGAAAGAAAACAGAATATTAATCAAGCGTACAGTCAGGGGAATATGAAAAATAATCTAGCCAAGTATATTCTTAAAGGCCGCGGGCTTTCCTGGCTTTCACCTAAGGTTTATGTGCAGTATTCTGGCATAAAAGGAAGAGGCGTCTTTGCTAAAAGTTTTATTAAAAAGGGCGAGGTTATTAATATCTGCGGTGGAGCGATCATCAGCCAAAAAGAATATGATTATTTGGAGAAGAAGCTGGGGGATTTTGTTTCTCACTACGCGCATCAGGTGGAAGACGGTTTTTATCTTTTAGGAGGGTGTTCACCTGGTGAACTAGAGGACGATGATTTTTTTAACCATAGTTGCGATCCTACCTGCGGGATTAAGGGGCAGATTGTTTTGGTTGCCTTGCGCGATATTAAAAAAGGCGAAGAGCTTACCTATGATTATTGCATGACTGATTCTGGGGGCGGGGTATATTTTAAGTGCCGCTGCGGCACAAAACATTGCCGTGGTAAAGTTACAGGAAGCGATTGGAAAAGGCCTGATCTGCAAAAAAGATATAAGGGGTATTTCGCGCAGTATATAGAGGAGAAGATTGGCGGATTAATTCACTAGAATTTTATAGCAGGTGAATTAAGAAGCCCGGCATTTCTGCCGGGCAGGAAAAAGCCGCCGATACAGAAGAGTCGGTGTGGGTTTTTATGGCCACATCGGCTTCGGCAACTGGCTGCCATCCTGCGGTCACCCGCAGATTAGGCCCTTTAGCTTTGCGCCCCACCCTTTCAGGAGGTTTGCTCTTATCGGCTAAATGAAGTATAGCATTTTACTCAAGGAATTTCAAGTTGGTGAGTAAGAATTCTTAGTGATAAATCACGGGTAATTTTTAATTTGACAAACTTAAGTGCATTTAATATAATAACTTAGATACAATTATATATAGGTATAGGGAAGGCCGTGAGAATCGGCCACAGTCCCGCTGCTGTAATGGGCGACGAATCCTTAAGTTTTACCACTGTCCGCTGTAAGGCGGATGGGAAGGTTTTAAGGAAGTAGGCCGACCCCAGAGTCAGAATACCGTTACCTATAAAGCAACTGCCTCGTGGCTGGGCTATAGTAAATTTGGGTGCAACCCGCTACATTCGTAGCGGGTTTTTTGTTGCAGAAGGCAACACGCACCTTGCCCAATTTGATGGGCAAGTGTTCGCTTTCTGCGTTACCCGCCCTTCCAGCCCGAAAAGGGCGTACTTGGCAATCATTTATGCCAAGGTACGATAGGGCGGGGTGTAGAGCTTTACTAGATTGTTAATATGATAAAAAATAATATAAAAATCTTAATTTCTATTCTCGGGTTTCTTTTATTCTTACCCGCAATCTGTTTTGGCAACAAAGAGAATCCCCGCTACATTTCTCTTGCCCCCTCAACTACGGAAATTCTTTTTGCCTTGGGGCTTGATCAGGAAATTGTAGGGGTAAGCTCTTTTTGTGATTACCCGCCGCAAGTTTCTTCTAAAGAAAAAGTGGGCACTTTCAGCCAGCCGAATTTAGAGAAAATAATCTCTTTGCAGCCGGATTATATATTTTGCACAGGGTTGGAGCAGGATGCCGCGGTAGCAGAACTAAAACGCGCTGGTTTTGCAGTTTATGTTGCCGATCCTTCTACCATAGAAGAACTTTTGTCATCTATAGAAGAAATAGGCGTGATTACTTTACTTCAAGAAAAGGCGCATCAGATTGCGTTATCCATGAAGGACAATCTAGAGGTATTAAGGGCTAAGACAAGCGCAATTCCCGAATCCAGCCGGCCAAAAGTTTTTTTAGAGATCTGGCCTGATCCTTTGACTACTGCCGGAAACGGTTCTTTTGTAGATCAGATTATTTCTTGTGCCGGAGGGAAAAATATCGCCAGTAACCTGCGCCGGGCCTATAGTATTTTTAGCGCCGAAGAAGTTATTAATAGCATGCCAGATTGTATTATTTTGGCTTATATGGATAAAGGAGCAAATGTAAAATCTCTTTTTTTAAGAAGAGGATGGGAAAGAATACCGGCAATTAAGAATAATAGAGTATATAACGATATTGATCCCAACATTATTTTAAGGCCGGGACCCAGGATAGTTGAGGGCGCATTTGAATTAAATAATAGGTTTTATAAATAGAGCCGTGATTACGAGGTAAAATTGGATAAAACAAATAATCTGAATGTAAAGTTACCGCTTATCTTTTTATTAAGTTTTGGTATTCTTGTTTTCGCGTCTTTCTTGGCCATTACCAAAGGCGCGGTCAAGATTCCCTTAAGCGAATTCTTTTCTGAACAATACCGGGCAATTATATTTTTGCGGTTTTGGCGGGTATTTTTGGCTTTTATCGTCGGAGCTGGGCTTGCGGTTTCCGGAGTTGTCCTGCAGGCGCTTTTACGAAATCCGCTTGCCGAACCGTATCTTTTGGGCACTTCTGGCGGGGCTGGCTTAGCAGCAGTGGTTGGGGTGGGGTTAGGTGTTTCATATCTTTGGCTGCCGGGAATAGCTTTTTTAGGCGCAATAGGGGCGGTAAGCCTGGTTTATCTGATTGCCCAGCATCAAAACCGCATTTCGCAGCAATCGCTTATTTTATCCGGGGTGATAATTTCTGTATTTCTGTCGGCTATAATCGTAGCCATTATTACGCTTTCTCCGGATGAGGTCATGCATGGTTTAAGCTGGTGGTTATGGGGCAGTTTGCGCCTTTATCATCCCGGCCTTATCGTATTTGTTTCCGCGATAACTTTTATCTGCATTTTTATCCTCTATGGTTTTAGCCATGAATTAAACGCTTTAAGTTTAGGCGAAGAAGAGGCCTTGCATCTGGGGGTAGATATAGAAAAAGTTAAAAAAGCGCTTTTTCTTTTGACTTCATTAATTACCGCAGCCATAGTTTCTGTTTCCGGGGTAATCGGTTTTGTCGGGCTTTTGATCCCCCATGCCACAAGGCTTATCATTGGCTCAAACCATAAAATACTTATTCCTTTATCAGTGATGACCGCAGCTTCGTTTATGATTATTTGTGATCTTTTAGCGCGCACAGTTGTCGCGCCAATAGAAATACCTATTGGAGTGATTACCGCGCTTTTGGGGGCGCCGCTTTTTATAACCCTTCTTAAGAAAACCAATAAAAACGTTAAATGAAAAAAACGGCTTTACTTGAGACTTTTTCTATTTCTGGCGGATATGGGAGGGAAAGAATAGTTAAGAATGTTTCTCTTGCGGTTGGGCAGGGGGATTTTATGGGGATTATCGGGCCTAATGGCAGCGGTAAGACCACTTTTTTGCGCCTTATAAGCAAGGCCTTGGCGCCAGCAGAGGGCCAGGTATTTCTAGACGGATTATCTCTAGAAAGTATCCGTTTCAAGGAGTTCTCTCGTAAAGTAGCTTTTGTCCAGCAGGACACACAAGCCGCTTTTCCTTTTTCAGTTCTGGAAGTAGTGCTCATGGGAAGATACCCCTATTTGCAAAAGTTCCAAGGCGAATCCTCTCTTGATAGAGAAATAGCCATGCGCGCTATTTCCATGACCGATACTCTGCATTTAAAGCATAAGAATATTGGCCAGTTAAGCCTTGGAGAACGCCAGCGGGTCTTAATTGCCAAGTCTTTAGCGCAACAGCCTAAGTTGCTTCTGTTGGATGAGCCTACTTCGCATTTGGACATTGCGCACCAGGTGCAGATCATGGATCTTTTATCGCGGCAAAACCAAGAAGAGGGGCTCTCAATTGTTATGGTCATTCATGATTTAAATCTGGCCAGTCTCTATTGCAATAAAATTGTCCTATTTGATCAAGGGAAAATAGTTAGACAGGGTTCTGCCCAAGACGTGATAACCTATCAGAACATAGAGAGTGTGTATAAAACAGTTGTAGTGGTTTACGATAATCCGATTACCAAGAGGCCTTGCGTTTTCTTGGTTCCTAAGGAGAAGAAATGTGCACAACAATAGTTTTTATTCGTCACGGAGAGACGCTTTGGAATAGACACAAACGTTATTGCGGTTATAGGAATATCGGTTTAAGCGCGCGCGGCAAACTTCAGGCAAGAGAACTGGCTGTAAAATTAAAAAATACGCATTTTGATAATATTTATTCTAGCGACAGGCTGCGTGCGCTACAGACGGCAAAAATAGTTTTTCCTAAATCAAAGTTTAAGATAACCCCCGGGGTTAAAGAAATTCATTTTGGGGTATTTGAGGGTTTGAATCATCAGCAGGTAATGAAGAAGTACCCGGTTATTTACTCCCGATGGCTAGATGACCCATATAAGACAACTATGCCCAAAGCAGAAAGCTTGATTAATTTCAGAAAGCGTGTAGTAAAGACAATCCAGAAAATAGCCCTTGAGAATAAAGACAAAATAGTAGCGATTGTTTGTCATGGAGGAGTGATAAGTACATTTTTAAATTATATCAGGGAAGGCCATGATTTCTGGAGGTATATACCCGCGTCTGCTACGGTTAGCATCGTTGAACAATCAAAAAATAAGAAATGGAAAATAATTTGTTTTAATAAAAAGTAAAGACCATGGGGAAAATCATTCTTATTACTGGCGGCGCGCGTAGCGGGAAAAGCGCATTGGCGCTAAAGCTTGCGGAAAGGGATTCGGGCGTGGTGTTTGTCGCTACCGCCGAAGCCCTTGACAGTGAGATGAAAAAGCGCATCAGTCTGCACAAGAAATCCCGGCCTGTCAGCTGGCATGTTATAGAAGAGCCGCGCGATTTAAAAAGCGCACTTAAGAAAATCCCTTCCGATACAGAGACTGTGATCATTGATTGTTTAACTCTTTGGGTGTCTAACAAGATGTTGTCAGGCGCGAAAGAAAAGGACATTCTCTTAAGCGCTAAAGATATTCTTATTTTGGCCAAGAAAATAAAAGCCACCTGCGTTTTTATTTCCAATGAAGTTGGTTCCGGCATTGTTCCAGAGAATAAATTAGCCAGAGATTTTCGCGATGTTGCCGGTAGAGTAAATCAATTAGTATCCCAAGAAGCCGATAAGGTTTATGTTTCCTTTTGCGGTTTGCAGCTTTGTTTAAAATGAAAGGTATTTGGTGGAAGACTTTTTATCTTTAGCCAATAATATTAAAAGTATCGACCGGGGATTAGTTCAGCTTACCCAAAAAAGGCTTGATAATCTTACTAAGCCATTGGGCAGCTTTGGGCGCTTAGAAGAAATAGCCAAACTTATAGTCGGGCTTACAGGCAAGAAGGATATAAAGCTTAAAAGTAAGGTGATCTTTACTTTAGCCGCCGACCATGGAGTTACCGATGAGGGGGTTAGCCCATACCCAAAAGAAGTTACCGCGCAGATGGTTTATAATTTTTTGCGGGGCGGCGCAGGGATAAATGTATTAGCCAAACACGTTGGGGCAAGGATTGTGGTTGCGGATTTAGGGGTAGCGGAAAGAATAAAAACCAAGAATAAAAACTTTTATGATAGAAAAGTGCGTTTGGGTACAGCGAATATGGCGCGCGGCCCAGCTATGACTAAAGAAGACGCAGAAAAAGCCATTAATGCCGGCGTGGAAATCTTTAACGCAGAGTATAAAAAGGGGATTGATATTATAGGTATTGGAGAAATGGGTATTGGAAATACTACTGCCGCTTCAGCTTTGACTGCGCTTTTCACCAAAACCAAAATTGAAGAAGTTTCCGGAAGAGGCGCGGGGTTAGATGATGCGGGTTTGGCGCGGAAGATAGAAGTAATCAAGCGCGCTTTAGAAATTAATTCACCCGATGCCAGCGACCCGGTAGGCGTTTTAGCTAAAGTTGGCGGATTGGAAATTGCGGGGCTGGTGGGAATAATTATTGCTTCTTGCGGCAAGAGATTGCCTGTTGTGTTGGATGGGTTTATTTCTTCCTCGGCAGCTCTAACGGCAAGTTTTATTAAACCCCAAGTAAAAGAATATATGATCGCCAGCCACTGTTCGGTGGAAAAAGGGCACAAAGTGATCTTAGCGCATTTAGGCCTAAAGCCGTTATTAGATTTAAGCTTGCGCCTGGGTGAAGGAACTGGCGCGGCCTTAGGCATTAACCTTGTAGAGGCGTCGGTAAAGATACTGCAAGAGATGGCTACCTTTGATTCCGCGGGAGTTTCCAAGAAAGAGGCATAAATGCAACAGTTTCTTTTAGCTTTACAATTTTTAAGTGTTATCCCCGTTAAGGTAAAGAAATATTCAGAGAAAAAAGCCGCCGAGTCTATGGTTTATTTTCCTTTTGTCGGGCTTTTCTTGGGTGTTTTTGTGGCAGATTTGCGCTGGTTATTGCATTTTTGGGGCCTGCCTTTTATAAGCATTAATTTATTATCGGTAATTATGTTAATTATTTTAACTGCCGGTATCCATTTGGATGGCGTGGCCGATACATTTGACGCCATAGGAAGCGGAAAATCTAAAGAAGAAAAACTTTCCATTATGCGCGATCCGCATATCGGGGCCATCGGGGTTTTGGCAATAGTAAGTATTCTTTTTTTGAAGATAGCCGCGCTTTTGGCATTGCCTTTAAAAGAGGGCAGCTTTGCCATCATTTTGTCTTGTGTAACAAGCCGCTTTGCTATGGCGGGATTAATAAGTTTTTTCCCGTATGCCCGCCAATCCGGCAAGGCAGAGGCATTTATTAAGAATTCCACAAACAATATTTTTATACTTGCTTTGATCATGGCGGTAGTTTGTGTAAGCTTAGTGGATTTACAAAAAGGCTTAGGCCTGCTTGCTATATCCACATTAGTAGCTTTCTTATTAGGAAATTATTTTAAACGTTCTTTGGGAGGCGTAACCGGAGATATTTGTGGTGCGGTAAATGAAATTTCCGAAACTTTATGTTTATTGCTATGGGGGGTGTTATGAAATCAAACGTGATTGCTTCTTGGAGTGGGGGCAAGGATAGCTGTTTAGCGCTTTATCGGGCGATGAAACAGGGTTATAAAATAAATAATCTTTTGAATTTTATTTCTAAGGGTTCTGGCAGGGGTTGTTTTCATGGATTAACCGCAGATTTATTAAAATATCAGGCTAAGCTTATGGGGTTTCCTTTAACGCAATGCGCAGTAAGCCCTGATATGAAATTGTATGAAGAGGAATTTAAGCAAGCCGTGGATAGATTTATAAAGAAGGGCGCGCGCTATATGGTTTTCGGGGATATATATTTGCTGGAGCATAGCAGTTGGGTAGAAAGGGTTTGTGGCGAATTGGGGATCAACCCCGTAGAGCCGTTATGGGCAGATGATACTCTTGGGTTGATTGATGAATTTGTGGATGCCGGCTTTAAAGCGGTTATCGTAAGCTGTAAAGCCGATGTTATGGGCGAAGAATATTTAGGCAGAATAATTGATAAGCCATTGGCCAAAGAATTAAAAGCCAAAGGCATCTGCCCCTGCGGGGAGAACGGAGAATACCATACTTTAGTGGTCGATGGGCCAATTTTTGCTAAGCCGATCCAAATATTGGATAGCGAAAAAATCAAGAAACAAGGTTTTTGGGAGCACTGGTTTTTGGATATCAAATATTATCAATAATATATTGCCCTTTAGCTAAAGGAAGTCCCTGTGTGATTCAGGGCGCTGCCGCGCAACGGTAAAAAAGCCCGGTCTATTGGCTATCGTGGTTACTAGTATTCTCGCTGGAGGAGAAGAAAGAATGATAAATAAAATTAAGGAATTGGCGGTTTGGTTTTTGTGTGCGTTTATATTGTTGAATTATCAAGCGGTTTCTTTAGGAGAGGAAAGCTCGCAGCTGGAACGGATTGTTGTCACTTCATCTCGGACTCCGGAGAACATCAAGGGCACAACAAGTGATGTAACTGTTCTTTGGAAAAAAGATTTAGATGATGCTAATAGCGCAGACTTGAAAAATATGATAAGGCAAGTCTTAGGCGTGGATGTTGTTCAGACGGGTAGTTTCGGAGGCGCAACCTCGTTTTTCTTGAGAGGCACCAGCCCCGGACAGTCAAGGATCATGATTGACAATGTTAGATTGTATGATCCTATTGCTGCAGATGCCGCGTATGATATGGGGCATCTGTTGGTTGGTAACATTGACCGCACAGAGATAGTTAGGGGCCCGCAAAGCGTTTTGTACGGCTCTGATGCTATGGGGGGCGTGGTCAATATTATCACTCAAAAAGGCGAAGGCCGGCCGCGCGTTAACATTTTATTAAGCCAAGGCACTCATAATACGCAAAATATGTCTTTAGAATCATTGGGCAGGATAGATAAATTATCCTATTCTTTTTCCGCATCGCGGTATGCCTCAGATGGAATATCCAAGTTGAGAAATACTTCCGAACATGACCCCAACGAGGATCTCAATTTATCTTTAAGGGCAGAGTATAATATTGATGCGCAAAACACGTTTGGGATTACAAGCCGCATTGTAGAATCCAAGTACAGATATGATGATTCATTCGGGTTAAGAGATGATCCCAATCTTAAGGCGCATCAGAGGCAGATGATTTTTAGTAATTTTTGGGAAACCAGACCCGCTGATTTCTGGAAACAAAAATTACAGCTTTCATATTTTGGCATATCTCGCAGAGATTTTGATGATAAGGACGAACAGTTCCCCAACGATTATTTAAGGGATCGTTATAAAGGGCAGAGCTATCAGATGGATTGGCAGAATAACTTCACGCTTTCTCAATTTGATACTTTGGTATGCGGGGTAGATGGGCAAAGAGAAAGCGGAGAATATCACTATTATTCAGAATATACATATGGTGGTTCTGTTTATTCTAGCCAAACAGATTTTCCCAGAGTTTATAGTAATACCAAAGGCGTGTATGCGGAAAATTTGCTTAATGTCTCTGACAAATTTCGTTTTAACACCGGCATAAGAATTGATGATCATTCATACGCGGGGTTAAAGACAGTATATAAAACAGATGCCAGCTATTTATTTTCGTGCGGGACAAAGATTAAGGCGGGTTGGGGTACGGCTTATAAAGCCCCGACTCTCTATCAACTGCATGCTGAAGCCATCCCTTTTATGTTTGGCGGGGGTAATGACAAACTTCAACCCGAAGAAAGCCAGTCTTATGAATTTGGTTTTGAGCAAGCAATAATGAAGGATAAGGTATATTTTAGTAGCGTTTTTTTCCATACCCAGCTAAAAAACCTTATTGATGCCAAATACGATCCGGTTACATACTATACTCCACAATATTCTAATATTGGTCAAGCCAGAATCTACGGCTATGAAAATTCTCTGGAATTTAGGCCCTTAGATGTTTTTAAAATAAATATTGGTTATACTTGGCAGGACACAGAAGATAAGAGCAATGGTGACGAGTTAATAAGGCGGCCCAGGAATAAGGCCTTTTTAGGGTTAAATTATAGCCCTATTCCTAAACTGGAGATAAATCTTAAGCTCTTATATGTCGGCCGGCGCAGTGATGTAGGCAATTTATTGCTGAAGGCTTATAACAAAACAGACCTTAATATCAATTATAAAATTAACAAGAATTTTGAAACCTTTTTAAATGTAGACAATTTAACAAGCGAAAAATACAGAGAGGTTTTTAATTACGCTTGCCCCGGTCGCATGGTTAATATAGGAGGCAAAATACATTTCTAATACCAGCATAATATAGAAGATTGTAAACTAAAGTGCGACAAAGGGAATAAATAAAAAAGCTCCACAGATCAAAGAAAACCTGTTACTTTGTAAGTTATCAGACCAACAAAGA